>CALKJX010000096.1 GCA_937995555.1 uncultured Elioraea sp. | reverse complement strand
GAGGCGACGCTGATCGCCGCGACCGCCGAGCTGCGCACGCTCCGCTTCGTCAAGTGCGACGAGGAGATCGCGGTGATGCGCGAGGCGGCGGCGCTGTCGGACTGGGTGCAGGACCGCTACCGCGAGCACATCCGCCCCGGCCGTCTGGTGCAGGAGCTCGACATGAGCATGGCGGCGCTGATGGCCGAGGAGGCGGCGCGCCGCTTCCCGGGCCAGAATGTCGAGCTGCGCTGCTGGACGCTCTCGGGTCCCGCCTCCTGCGCCCCGCACGGCGATGGCCAGCCCACCGGCGCGCGCATCGAGGCGGGCCACGGCCTGGTCAACATCGTCATTCCGCGCCTGAACGGGCTGGTGGTCGAGAACGAGCGCACCTGGTTCTGCGGCAAGCCCTCCGCGATCCAGGTGAAGGCCTTCGAAGCGGCGAACGCGGCGAACCAAGCCGCGATCGAGGCCCTGGTCGAGGGCAATCCCGTCTCGGCCTTCGATGCCGCGGCGCAGGCCGTGATCGAGCGCGCGGGCTTCGGCGCCAACATCCTGCACCGGACCGGCCACGGCATGGGCACGCTCGGCCACGAGTTCCCCGACGACACCGCCTTCCTGCACCGGCCCTTGATGGCCAACGAGGTCTATTCCTGCGAGCCGGGGATCTATCTCTGGGGGGTCGGCGGCTTCCGCCAGGACGACACGGTGGTTGTGGGCAGGACGCCCGAGGTGCTGACCCGCGCAGCGAAGGACCTCAAGAGCCAGACCGTGGGCTGAGGGGGCTGGGCCGGGCGGCTGGTTCGAACCTGACAGAGATCAACGACGGGAGCGGCCCGGCAGCTTTATTTGACACCTTCGAACGTAAGAATTACATGGGAGGAAGTACCATGCCGGGTTCCGTCCTCTCCCGTCCAGGTCGCCGCGATCTGCTCCGCTTCGCTGCCGCAGCCGGGGTCGCCGCACAGCTCGCCGGCGCCGCCCGCGCCCAGCCGCTGCGCACGCCGGCCCGCATCGTCATCGCCGGCGCCGGCGCGGCCGGGCTGACCATGGCGTCGAAGCTGTCGCGGATGCTGGACGGTGCGCGCATCACGCTGATCGGCGCGCGCGCGGCGCACTGGTACCAGCCCGGCTTCACCATGGTCGCATCCGGTGCTTGGCCGGTCGGCAAGGTGGTGAGCGAGACCGCTGCCTACGTGGCGCCGGGCGTCACCTGGGTACGCTCGGATGTCGCCGCATTCGAGCCCGAGGCCAAGCGCGTGGTCACGGCCGACGGCTCGGCCTACGTCTACGATGCGCTGGTTGTGGCGACCGGCTGCACGCTCGAATGGAGCCGCATCGAGGGGATGGACCCCGCGCTGATCGGCCGCGAGGGCATCGCCTCGGTCTATGCAGGGCCGGAGGGCGCGGAGGCGACCTGGCGCGTGCTGCAACGCTTCATGGAGACGGGGGGCGTCGCGCTGCATGGCCGCCCGCCCACCGAGATGAAATGCGCGGGCGCGCCGCTGAAGGGTGCGATGCTGTGGGACGCGCGCCTGCGTGAGGCCGGCATGCGCGGCCGTGCCGAGATCCATTACTTCACGCCGTACCGCAACCTTTTCGCGGTCGCGCCGGTGCACGCCAGGGTGGTGGAGCTGTTCAATGCGCGCGACATCGCCTTCGCCTACGAGCACACCCTGACCGCCGTCGATCCGGGCGCGAAGACCGCGACGTTCCGCACACCGGACGGGCCCAGGGCGCTACACTACGACTACCTGCACGTGGTGCCGCCGATGGCCGCCCCCAAGGCCGTGCGCGAGAGCGCGCTCGCCTGGCAGTCGGGGCCGCTCGCCGCCGATGGCTGGGTGGAGGCGAACCGCGACACCTTGCAGCACCCGCGCTTCCCTGAAGTGTTCGCGGTCGGCGACGTCGCCGGCGTGCCGCGCGGCAAGACGGCCGCAAGCGTGAAAACGCAGGCGCCGGTCGCGGCGGCAAATCTGGTCGCGTTCCTCGCCGGCAGCGGCATGGATGCGACCTACAACGGCTACACCTCCTGCCCGCTCATCACCCAGCCGGGCCGCGCCATGCTGGTGGAGTTCGACTACGAGGGAAGGCTGACCCCGACCTTCCCCTTCATCGATCCGCTGACCGAGCACTGGGTGCCGTGGGTGATGAAGGACAAGCTGCTCGGCCCGATCTACCGGGCGATGCTGCACGGCCAGATCTGAGGGAGGCGACGATGGAACTCTTCGCACCGCGGGCACTCGCCGCGATCACCGGCGAGATGTTCGGCGGACTTCTGTCGGTGGTCGCGATCGTCGCGCTGCTCGACCTCGTGCTCGTGCTGCTCGCGCTGCGTCGCGGTGCGCAGTGGCGCCCGGCCGTGCGCATCGCCGGTGGCTTCGGCCTGCTGGTCACGCTCGGCGTGCTCGCCGCACTGCCGGGTTTCACCAACGCCTCGCACGCCGACCTCGCGGGCGTGCTCGACTGGCTGGTCTGGGCCGCGGTCGGCATCGGCGCCGGCGTTGCGGCGGCGCTCGCGGTGCTGCCGATGCTGGCGGTCGCGCTCGGCCGGCGCGCGGAGACGCCCGCGCCGGCGCTTCAGCGCGGCGCCGCCTCCAGCTTGCGGTGATGCATCCGGCGTGACAGCACGGTGGTGCCGACGATCGTCAGCACCAGCGTGCTGGTCATCAGGATGAACGCCAGCGCCGCGCCGAACGGCCAGTTGGTGGTGCGGGTGAACTGGTCGTAGAGCGCGGGCGCCATCATCTTGAACTGCGGCCCGCCCAACAGGACGGGTGTCGCGTAGGCGTTCATGCACAGGATGAACACCAGCGTGCCGCCGGCGATCACGCCCGGCAGCGACAGCGGCAGCAGCACGCGCCGGAAGGTCGTCATCGGCCCTGCGCCAAGATTTGCCGCCGCCTCCTCGACATCGCGGCCGATCCCCTCGATCACGCTCTGCAAGGTCAGGATCATGTAGGGCAGCACCACCGCGATGATGCCGACATAGACCGCGAAGGGCGTGTACATCAGCCGCACCGGCTGGCTGACGATCCCGAGGCTCAGCATCAGGTGGTTGACGATGCCCTCGTTGCCGAGCACGGCCATCCAGCCGGCCGCGCGCACGACATTGCCCACCATCAGCGGGAACACCACCGCGATGACGAGCGCGCTCTTCCAGCGGCTCTCGGTACGCGCCATCAGATACGCCAGCGGATAGGCGAACAGCAGCGAGACCAGCGTGCACACGGCGGCCACCTGCACGGTCGTCGCCAGCACACCGATGAAGTAGGCGTCGGTGAAGAAACGAGCGTAGTTCTCGAGCGTGAACGCGTCGATCATGAACTCGCGCGGGCTGTAGCGGTTGAAGCTGTAGCGGAACAGCACGACCAGCGGGGCGGCCAGGAAGGCGACGACGAGCAGGCTGGCCGGCACGAGCAGGAACGGGCCGAGGCTGAACGCCTCGGCCCGCCGCCCCGCCGGGCGCGCCGCGGTCGTCGCCGCCGTCGCCATGTCAGCCCTTGAACTCGCGCGTCCACCAGTCGAGCAGGCGCGCGTTGTTGTCGGCGATGTACTGGTAGTCGACGCGCACGAACTTCGCCTGTTCCTCGGGCGTGAAGCTGATCTCCTTCGCCAGCGCCTCGGGCAGGGTCGCGTTCGTCACGGTCGGTACGTAGCCCATGCGCTCGGCGAAGCCGGCCTGGGCCGAGGGCTCGAGCATCGCCTGCATCCACTTCCATCCGTTCGCCTTGTTCGGCGCGTTGCGCGGCACCGCCTTGTCGAACACGATCGGTGTGGCGCCCTCCTTCGGCACCGCGTGGGTGATCGGAATCCCGGCCTTCTTCCACATGTAGCCGCGCGCCAGCCACATGATGGTCGCCCACACCTCGCCGCTGTTCAGCGCCGCCGCGAGCGCCTCGTTCGAGGGGTAGATGCGCACGCCGAGCGCCTTCAGCTCCATCAGTTTCGGCTTGGCGGGTTCGAAGTTGCTCGGGCTGCCGCCGTTGATCAGCGCCGCCGCCTCGATGTGCTGCATGTAGAGCCCGTCGGCGAGACCGACCCGGCCGCGCAGCTTCGGATCCCAGAGGTCCGCGTAGGAGGACGGCTTGTCCATCCGGTCCGGGTTGTAGAGGATCACCTTGCCCGAATAGATGTGCGGCAGCGCGTAGGGCTTCCTCAGCGCCTCGATCACGTTGTTCATGTTCGGCACGAGATCGGGCGTGGGCGGATCGAACAGGTTCTGCTGCGCCATCTCGAACATGTCGATGTCGGACAGGCAGGCAACGTCATAGGTGCCGCGGCGCGTCATCCGCTCGGCCAGCAGCTTGGTCTTGCGTGGCGGCGCCACCGAGACGTCGTACAGCACCTCGATCCCCTGCGGTTTCAGCAGCGGGTCGGCGATGTTCGCGGTCAGCAGATCCTGGTAGTCGCCGCCCCAGGTGCCGACCACCACCCGCCCGCCGCTCTGCGCGCGCACGATCGCGGGTGCGGCGAGCAGTCCGGCCGAGGCGCCGAGCAGCGCGCGGCGGCCGATCGTCAGTCGTGTCATCACAAGCCTCCTTCGTCGGGTGTGGCGCCCGGCCCGGGCGCGAGCAGCCGGCAGCTCTCAGCCGGCCAGGTGAGAGTCACGGCATCGCCGGCCGAGACCAGCTTCAAGGGGTCGCCGGGCCGCGGTGTGGGCACCGACGCGGTGATCGTCTCGCCGCCGTCGAGCGTGACGCGGTACTCGGTCGCCGCGCCGAGATAGGTGACGAGGGCCACGCGCCCGACCACGCCGCCATCGGACGCGCCCGGCGCGACCCCGATCCGCTCCGGCCGCAGGGCGAGTGCGGCCTCGCCCGGCGCCATCCCGTCGGCGGGCACCGCAAGCGCGAGCCCGCCCTTGGAGATGAACCGTCCGCGCTCGGCGAGCCGCCCGCGCAGCACGTTCGAGCGGCCGATGAAGCCGGCGACGAACAGATTGGCCGGCGATTCGTAGAGCTCCTCCGGCGTTCCGACCTGCTGCACCACGCCGTGATCCATCACCACCAGCCGGTCGGCGAGCGTCAGCGCCTCCTCCTGGTCATGGGTGACGAACACGGTGGTGAGCCCCAGCCGCTTCTGCAGCTCGCGGATCTCGACGCGCACTTCCAGCCGGAGCTTGGCGTCGAGGTTCGACAGCGGTTCGTCGAGCAGGAACACGCCGGGATTGACGACGAGCGCGCGGGCCAGCGCCACGCGCTGCTGCTGCCCGCCCGAGAGCTGGCGCGGCAGGCGCGCGGCGAGATGGCCAAGCCGGACCAGATCCAGCGCCCGCCTCACGCGCGTCTCGGCCTCGGCGCGCGGCACCTTGCGCATCTCCAGCCCGAAGGCGACGTTCTGCGCCACGGTCATGTGCGGAAAGAGCGCGTAGGACTGGAACACCATCCCGGTGTCGCGCCGATACGGCGGATCCCAGGTGACGTCGCGGCCGCCGATGGTGATGCGTCCCGCCGTCGGTTCGATGAAACCCGCGATCATGCGCAACGTGGTCGTCTTGCCGCAGCCCGAGGGGCCGAGCAGGGCGACGAGCTCGCCCTCCTCGACGCGCAGCGAGACGTCATCGACGGCGACGAAGCTGCCGTATTCCTTGCGCAGGCGATCCAGGATCAGTTCGCTCATCGGCCTAGACGATCCGCGAGAGCTTCACGAAGCGGTCGGTGATCAGCATCAGCGCGCCGATCAGCACGATCTGCACGGACGCGACCGCGGCGATGGTCGGGTCGATGCGGAACTCCAGGTAGTTCAGCATCGCGACCGGCAGGGTGGTGCGCCCGGGCCCGACCAGCAGCAGCGTGAGTTCCAGGTTCTCGAAGGACTGGATGAAGCTGAACAGGCTGGCAGCGACGAGACCCGGCCGCATCATCGGCAGGGTGATGCGGCGGAACGTCGTCCAGGGCCCCGCGCCGAGGTTCATCGCCGCCTCCTCGACCGCGCGGTCGAGCCCGACCAGCGAGGCCGAGACAAGCCGCACCGTCCACGGGATGGTCAGCAGGATGTGGCCCAGCACCAGCCCGTGCAGCGTGCCGCGGAAATCCACGTCGAGCAGGTTCTCGACCATGATGTAGTAGACGTAGAGCGAGGTGCCGGCGACGATTCCCGGCACCACCAGCGGGCCCAGCAGCAGGGTGTTGAACGCCTCGCGGCCGGGAAAGCGGAACCGCACGATCGCATAGGCGCCGGCCGCGCCCGAGGTCACGCCGATCACCATGGCGATGAACGCGACCTGGAGGCTGAGGCCGAAGCCGTGGCGGAACTCGCTGCGCGCGAAGGCGTTCTCGTACCAGCGGAGCGTGTAGCCCTCGGGCGGGAACGAGACGATCTGCTGCTGGAACAGGCTGATCCAGAGCACGAAGATCACCGGGATGAAGATGAAGAAGAACACGAGCCCCGCGAGGCCTCGCAGCGCCCACCGCCCGGCCCGGCGCTTCATCCGCGCATGGCCGGTGGCCGGCGCTGCCGCGGCCCCGTTCCTCGCCGCTTCCAGCGCGCGCGTGGTCACACCGTTCTCCCGTGCCTCTCCGGCGGCGATCCTAGGAACCGTGCGGCGCGGCGGCAAGCAGGCTCACTGCAGCCGGTTGCGCCGGATCGCCCCGGCCAGCATCACCAGCGGGATGCGCTCGCCCTGGCCGGTCAGCACGGCGATGTCGCGGATCGGATCGCCGTCCACCACGATCAGGTCGGCGACCGCGCCGCGCGCCACCGTGCCGAGCTCGCCCGTGCGGTTGAGCAAGGCGGCGTTGCCGCTGGTCGCCTGGGCCAGGATTTCGGCGGCCGTCAGAACCTCGCGGCGGATCACGAACTCGTCGGACTGGCGGCGGTGCATCTCGGCGAGCAGGTCGGTGCCGAAGCCCATGCTCACGCCGGCCGCCTTCAGGATCTCGAGGCTGCGGAGTCCGGCCGCGCGCACCACCTTCAGCTTCTCCTGGCTCTCCTTCGGCAGGCCCATGGCCGGGCCGTCCTTTTCGAGCGCGTCGTAGGTGACGAGGGTCGGCACAGCGATCGCACCCTTCTCCGCCATCAGCCTCGCCGTCGGCGCGTCGATCAGGTTGGCGTGCTCGATCGAGCGCACGCCGAGGCTGACCGCGCGGGTGATCGCCTCGGGCGTGTAGGCGTGGGCGACGACGTAGGTGCGCCACGCCCCGGTCTCCCAAACGGCGGTGGCGATCTCCTCGTCGCTGTACTGCAAGGTCCAGATCGGATCGGACGGCGAGGCCACCCCGCCCGAGGCCATGATCTTGATCGCGTGCGCGCCGCGCTTGAGTTCCGCCCGGATGGCGCGGCGCATCTCGTCCACCCCGTCGGCGATCACGCCGATCGAGAGCGCCGGCGCGCAGCAGCCGCAGAACTGTTCGAGCCAGGCGTTCGGGCGCGAATCCCCGTGCCCGCCGGTGGGCGACAGCGCGCGGCCGCAGAACAACAGACGCGGCCCGTCGATCAGCCCGGACTCGCAGGCGATTGCGAGGCCGAAATCCGCCCCGCCCACGTCGCGGATGGTGGTAAAGCCGCGGCTGAGCGAGGCTTCCAGGAAGCGGCGCGCATGCAGAGCCATCAGGCTGCGCGGCATCAGGTCGAGCCGGCCGATATTCGCGTCCGCCGCATAGGCGTGATAGTGCGCATCGATCAGCCCGGGCATCAGCGTCCGTCCGCCCAGGTCGATCACATGGGCACCGTCGTGGCGGATCGGCCGGTCTGAGACCTCGGCGATCGCCCCACCCTCGACCAGCACTTCCGCGCCCTCGATCAGATGCGGCGTCGTGCCGTCGAACAGGCGCAGGTTGCGGAACAGCGTCGATGGCATGGCGGCCCCCTTCATGGCGCGGCGATGGTCCGCGCGCCGGCCGCGCCGGTCAACGGGTGGACGATCGGCGGGGGCTGGGGCAGGGTGCGCGCCGCCACGCACATGGGGAGAACGATGACGGTCGGTGTCGGCGGATCGGATGCGGCGACGGAGCTCGCCGCGATCGCGAGCGAGCGTGACGCGGTGCCGCCGATCGCGGTCGAGGAGCACGAGCGCCGCATCGCCGCCGCGCGCGCGCTGATGGAGGAGCGCGGGCTGGAGGCGCTTTGGCTGGATGGCTCGACCAACCTCGCCTATTTCACCGGCGTCAGCCACGGCCAGTCCGAGCGCATGGTCGGCGCGATCCTGCCGAAGCGCGGCGAGATCACCTGGATCTGCCCGGAGTTCGAGGCCGAGCGCATCCGCACCATGCTCAGGATTCCCGGCCCTGTGCGCGGCTGGGAGGAGGACGAGAGCCCCTACGCCCTGTTCGTCGAGGCGCTGAAGGACCTCCAGATCGGCTCGGGCACGATCGGCATCGATGACCATGCCCGCTTCTTCATCGCCGACGAGATCAGGGCCGCCGGCGGCGAGGACTACCGATTCGTCCGCTCCGCCGCGATCGCCTCCCATCTGCGGAGCCGCAAGACCGAGCATGAGCTCGCGCTGATCCGCCAGGCGATGCGCATGACGGAGAGGATCCACATCGCCGCGGCACGCATCCTGCGTGAGGGGCTCGCCACCACCGAGGTGCAGGCCTTCATCGACGCCGCGCACCGCAAGGCCGGGTTCGACGGGGGCTGCCCGTTCAACATCGTGCTGTTCGGCGAGGCCTCGGCCTATCCGCACGGTGTGCCCTATGCGCAGACGCTGAAGCCGGGCGATGTCGTGCTGATCGATTGCGGGGCGGCGCTGCACGGCTACCGCAGCGACATCACGCGATCCTACGTATTCGGCGAGCCGACCGAGCGGCAGCGCTTCCTGTGGAACACGGTGAAGGCAAGCCAGGCGGCTGCCTTCGCGGCGGCGCGGCCCGGCGTGCCCTGCGGCGCGCTGGATGACGCTGCGCGCGCGGTGATCGTCGCGGCCGGGTTCGGTCCCGGCTACAAGGTGCCCGGCCTGCCGCACCGCGTCGGCCACGGTGTGGGCATGGACGGACACGAGGAGCCCTATTTCGTCAAGGGCAATGCCCTGCCGCTCGATGTCGGCATGTGCGGCTCGATCGAGCCCACGCTCGCGGTCTATGGCGAGTGCGGCATCCGGCTGGAGGACCACATCCATGTCACGGCAACCGGGGCGGCGTGGTTCACCACGCCGTGCAAATCCGTGGACGATCCGTTCGATCTCGATCGCTGAGGGAGGGGTTCGATGCTGCCACCGAAGGACCGGCTGACGGTCTGCTTCGCCCATGTCGCCTATCGCCTCGGCGAACGCTTCCGCCTGCGCAACACAGGGATCGCGTTCTTCGAGGTGCGCACGCGCGAGGAGATGGAGGCGCGCATCGGCGAGGCGGATGTGGTGGTGGTGTCGGGGATGTGGAGGAACGACCTCGCGCCCAAGGCTGCGAAGCTGCGCTTCATCCAGTCGATCAGCGCGGGCGTGGACCAGTACGACAAGCAGGTGCTGGCCGCGTACAACATCCGGCTTGCGAGCGCGCAGGGTGCGAACGCCAACGCGGTGTCCGAGCACGGCATGGCGCTGATCCTGGCGATCGCGCGCCGCATCCCCGAGGCGGTGCAGAACCAGGAGAAGCGGTTCTGGCGCGGCATGATCGGCGACCTGACCCAGCGCGAGGACGAACTCGGCGGCAAGACGCTGCTGGTGGTGGGGATCGGCCGGATCGGCGGGCGGCTCGCGCGGCTGGCCCGCGCGTTCGACATGCGCGTGATCGGCGTGCGGCGTGATCCGTCGGCCGGCGCGCAGGGCGCGGACGAGATCCACGGCTTCGATGCGCTGCCGACCCTGTGGGGCAAGGCCGACATCGTCGCGCTCACCTGTCCGCTGACGCCGGAGACCACCGGGCTGGTGAACGCCAACGCGCTGGGTGCGATGAAGCCCGGCGCGCAGCTGGTGAACCTCGCGCGCGGCAAGGTGGTGGACGAGGCGGCGCTGATCGAGGCGATGCGCGCGGGCCATCTCTCAGCCGCGGCGCTGGACGTGACGGCAGAGGAGCCGCTGCCGGCGGAGAGCCCGCTCTGGACGCTGCCGAACGTGCTGATCACGCCGCACACCGGCGGCGAGACGCGGCGCTACGAGGACGCGGTGATCGACCTGCTGCTGGAGAACCTCGACCGGCTCTGGCGCGGCGAGACGACCTTGCGCAACCAGGTGGTCTGACGCTCAGACGACGTTGCGTTCCAGCACCAGACGTCCCTCGGCCAGCCGTGGCAGCGCGAGCGGCGAGAGGTCCAGCGCCACGTAGCGGCCCTGCATCGCGAGTTCCGCAAGGCCGCGCCCGATCGCCGGTGCCTGCTGGATGCCGTGGCCGGAGAAGCCGCAGGCGGCGAGCAGTCCCTCCACGCCGGGCACCGGCCCGACCAGCGCGTTGTGGTCGGCGGTGTTGAGGTCGTAGTGCCCCGCCCAGGCCCGCTCGACGCGCAGCCGTTCCAGTGCCGGAACGCGCGCGGCCAGCACCGGCCAGACCCGTTCCTCGAAGAACTCGGGCGTGACGTCGAAATCGTCCTCGGCCACATCCGGATCGGCGTCCGCGGGCGGCGATGTGCCGCAGATGAAGCCCTCGCCCTCGGGGCGGAGATAGACCCCCGTGGGGTCGATCAGCAGCGGGCAGCCGGGCAGCGACGCCGGCGTGCGGATATAGAAGATCAGCCGCTTGCGCCGCCGCACCGGCAGATCGACGAACGGCCGCAGCAGGTCGGGTGTGGCGGTGCCGGCGGTGACGATCACCGTGCCGGCCTCGATCCTCGCGCCATCGGCGAGACGCACGCCCCTGGCGCGACCGGCAGATGCCTCGATCGCCGCGACCGCCGCCGTGCGCCATGTTACCCCGGCCGCAAGCGAGGCCCGGCGCATCGCCTGCATCACCCCGAAGCCGTCGAACCAGCCCTCGCCCGACCGCCCCCAGGTGCCGGCGACGATGCCGTCGAGCGCGAGCCACGGGAACCGCGCCGCGAGCGCCGGCGGGTCCAGCCAGACGACATCCGCGCCCTCGGCGATCTGCACGGCGTGGTTCGCCGCCAGCGTCGCGCGCCCCGCGTCGGTGGCGAGGAACAGATACCCACTCTCGCGGAACGACGCGTCGATGCCGAGCCGCGCCGGCGCGTCGCGCAGCAGCGCGACGCCATAGCCCGAGACGCGCACATTGATCGCGGTCGAGAACTGCCGCCGGATCGAGCTCGCCGAGAGCGCGGTCGCCGCGCGCGCATAGGACGGGTCCTTCTCGATCACCAGCACGCGCCCGGCGAAACCGAGGTCGCAGGCGAGATGCCAGGCGGTCGAGGCGCCCATGGCCGCCCCGCCCACGATCACGATGTCGAAGCGCTCGCTCATGGCGCCACTCTGCCGCGCGGGTGGACGGCGCGGAAGCCGCCGCGCATCCTCGGCCCATGCGCGTGATCGACGGACCCGAACTCGAACGCCTCACCCCTTACCCGGCCCTGATCGCGGCGCTGCGCGCGCGGCTTCCGGAGACGCTCGCCTCGCCGCAGCGGCTGATCCTCGACCCGACCGGGCAGGGCGACGCGCTGCTGCTGATGCCGGCCTGGCGCGAGGGCGGGCTGATGGTGGTGAAGCTCGTCACCGTCTATCCGCGCAACGCCGCGGCCGGACGCCCGGCGCTGGACGCGAGCGTCACCGTGTTCGACCAGCGCGACGGGCGACTGCGCGCGATCCTCGACGGCGTGGTGCTGACGGTGCGGCGCACGGCGGCCGTCTCGGCGCTCGGCGCGGCGCTGCTCGCGCGGCCCGACAGCGCCAGCCTGCTGGTGATCGGCACCGGCGCGCTCGCCCCCGCACTCGCGCGCGCGCATCTCGCCGCGCAGCCGGGGTTGCGCCGCGTGCGCGTCTGGGGCCGCACGGCGGCGAAGGCCGAGGCGCTCGCCGCCGGCCTGCGCGCCGAGGGCGTGGGGGCAACCGCCGCGCCCGATCTCGACGCGGCGATCGCCGAGGCCGACACGATCGTCGCCGCCACCACCGCGACGTCGCCGATCATCCGCGCCGATTCCGTGCGGCCCGGCACGCATCTCTCGCTGGTCGGCGCCTTCACCCCGGCGATGGCCGAGGCCGAGCCCGCGCTGATGAAGCACGCGCGGCTGTTCGCCGACGACCGCGCCTCGGTGCTGGTGAAGGGCGGCGAGGTCGCGCAGGCGATCGCGGCCGGGCTGATCGGCGAGGACGCGATCGAGGGCGACCTCGCCGAGCTGATCCGAAGCGGCCCGCCGGCGCGCGGCCGCGACGACATCACCGTGTTCAAGTCCGTCGGCTTCGCGGCCCTCGACCTGATCGCCGCCGAGCTCGCGCTCCAGGAGGACGCATGACCATAACGAACCGCCGCATCGTGCTGAAGCGCCGCCCGGTCGGCATGCCGACGCCGGACGATTTCGCGTTCGAAGACGTGCCGGTGCCGCAACCAGAGGAGGGCGAGGTGGTGCTGAAGCACCTCTACCTCTCGCTCGACCCGTATCAGCGCGGCCGGCTGTCGGACGCGAAATCCTACGCCGCGCCGGTGCCGATCGGTGGCGTGGTCGAGTGCCGCACGGTCGGGCGCGTGCTCGCTTCGCGCGACGCCCGCTTCGCGCCCGGCGACATCGTGCTCGGCGGGTTCGGCTGGCAGACCCACTCGGTGATGCCGGGCAGGCAGCTTCTCAAGCTCGATCCGGCCGAGGCGCCGGTCTCCACCGCGCTCGGCATCCTCGGCATGCCCGGGCTCACCGCGCATGTCGGCATGAGCGATATCGGCCAGCCGAAGGCGGGCGAGACCGTGGTGGTCTCGGCCGCCTCGGGCGCGGTCGGTTCGGTCGCGGGGCAGGTCGCGAAGCTCGCCGGCTGCCGCGTGATCGGGGTCGCGGGCGGGGCCGACAAGTGCCGCTTCGTCACCGGCACCCTCGGCTTCGATGCCTGCATCGACCACCGCGCGGGGGACCTTGGCGCGGCCCTCGACCGCGAATGCCCGCACGGCATCGACGTCTACTGGGAGAATGTCGGCGGCGCGCTCCAGGCGGCGGTGTTCCCGCGCCTCAACGACTTCGCCCGCATGGTGATGTGCGGCATGATCGCGCAGTACAACGACGCTGCGCCGCCGCCCGGGCCCAATCTCGGCCCCGTCGTGCGCAAGCGCCTGCGCATCCAGGGCTTCATCGTCTCCGACCAGTGGCAGCGGCTCGGCGAGTGGCGCGCGCTCGCCGGACCGATGCTGCGCGATGGTCGGCTCAAGTACCGCGAGGACGTGGTCGAGGGGCTGGAGGCGACGCCGGCGGCGTTCATCGGCCTGCTCCAGGGCCGCAACTTCGGCAAGCTGCTGGTCCGCCTGCCCGACTGAGGCCGCGCGCTTGCCCTGCCGTGCCCGCCGCCTTACGTCTTGCGGTCATGGCCGGCAATCAGCGCACGGCCGAAGGGAGGACCCGATGAGCATCACCATCGGACGCCGTGGCCTGGTGGTCGGCGCAGCCCTCGCGCCATTCGCCCCGCCTGTGGCCGCGCAAGGCCGCGGCGAGGAGATCTCCGTCACCCATTGGGGCGTGCTGATGTACGGCGCGCCCTATGCGGTGGCGATGGAGAAGGGCTTCTTCCGCGAGGCGGGCGTCAACATCACCGGCATCCTGACCAGCAAGGGCGGCGGCACCACCGTGCGCAACGTGCTCGCCGGCGGCCTGCCCTATGGCGAGGTGTCGCTCGCCGCCGCGGTCGCCGCCGCGCGCGAAGGGCTGGAGATCAAGATCGTCAATGCCGGTGCGGCCACGGTCGCCGACATCCTCTGGGTCACCACGCCGGACAGCCCGATCCGCACGATCAAGGACCTCGAAGGCCACAAGATCGCCTATACCAGCCCGAAATCGGTCACCGAGATGCTGGTGATCATGTCGCTGACCGCCGCGGGCGTGGACCTGAACAAGGTCGAGCGCATCAGCACCGGCGGCATCGGCGCGGGGCTGACCGCGCTGCGCCAGGGCGGCGTGCAGGCGGCACCGATCATGGACCCGATCTGGGCGCGCGATCACGCGCGCTGGCGGCCGCTGTTCTTCGTGAAGGACGTGCTGCCGCCGATGACCCAGACCGTCGGCATCACGACCACGCAGTTCATCCGCGAGCAGCCCCAGAAGCTCCGCGCGATCATCGCCGGCCGCCGCAAGGGCGTCGATTTCCTCTATGCCAACCCCGAGGAGGGCGGAAGGATCTTCGCCGAGGCCTACGAACTGCCGCGCGAGCTCGGCGTGCGCGCGGTCAGGAACATGGTCGATGTCGGCTACTGGAGCCGCGGCAACATCGACACCAAGGCGCTCGACAACATGGTCGAGGGCCTGCGCATCATCGGCGAGGTGGACGGGCCGATCGACTGGACGAAGCTGGTCGATCGCAGCTTCCTGCCGTCCGACCTCCAGGCGACGGGTTGAGGCTCGCGACGATGGCCGGCCCGGGCACCCGGGCCGGCGCCGCGCATGCCGTGCTGCGCGGGGTGACCCGCATCTTTCCGCCTGCCGATCGAGGCCAGGCGCCCGTGCACGCGCTCGGGCCGGTCGATCTCGATCTCGCGCGCGGCGAGTTCTTCGGCGTCGTCGGCCCCTCGGGCTGCGGCAAGTCGACGCTGCTGGAGATCCTCGCCGGGCTCTCGGCGCCGACCGAGGGCTCGGTGACCTTCGAGGACACCGAGGTCCGCGGCAGCCCGCCTGATGGCGTCGGCGTGGTGTTCCAGGAGGACGCGTCGTTCCCGTGGCTGTCGGTCTGGGACAACGTCGCGTTCGGCCTGCGCCGTGCCGGCATCGACAGCGCCGAGACCGCGCGCCGCGTCGATCACGCGCTCGGCTTCATGGGCCTCACCGGCTTCGCGCGCGCCTATCCGGCGCAGCTCTCGGGGGGGATGCGCCAGCGCGTCTGCATCGCGCGCACGCTCGTGCTGCAGCCCCGCCTCATCCTGCTCGACGAGCCGTTCGGCGCGCTCGACCAGCAGACGCGGCTGCTGATGGGCGACGAGCTGTTGCGTCTCTGGCGCGACACCGGCGCGACCGTGCTGCTGATCACCCACGCGCTCGACGAGGCGGCGATGCTGTCGGACCGGATCGGCGTGATGAGCGCGCGGCCGGGCCGCTTCATCGACATGGTCGCGACCGGCTGGCCACGCGATCGCGACTCCACCATCGTCTCCGACGCTGCCTTCGGCGAGATCACGGCCCGG
Organism: uncultured Elioraea sp.; assembly: GCA_937995555.1. GTDB lineage: Bacteria > Pseudomonadota > Alphaproteobacteria > Acetobacterales > Acetobacteraceae > Elioraea. The sequence goes on along the minus strand of CALKJX010000096.1, from coordinate 4,647 downwards.
CTCTGGTCGTCCCTGCGCGCCGAGAGCCTGAAGGCGCTTGGGGCCGTGCCATGACGCGCGCGGGCTGGATCCGTATTGCGATCGTGCTCGGCGCGATCGCGGCCCTGGAAGTTGTCACCCAGGCCGGGCTGGTCAGCCGGCACACCATCATTCCGCCCACCGCGATGGCGGCCGCCCTCTGGGGCCTGATCGGGTCGGGCGAGATCATGCCCGACATCACCAAGACGCTGTCGAACGTCGCCGCCGCCTTCGTGCTGTCGGCCGGGGGCGGCTTCGTGCTCGGCCTGCTGATCCATGCCGCGCCACGGCTGCGCCGCGCGCTCGATCCGCTGCTCGCCACCTACTACGCCGTGCCGTTCTTCGTGTTCTACCCGCTGCTGATCGTGATCTTCGGCATGTCCGACCTGCCGATCATCGTGATCGGCTTCCTGTTCGGCGTCGTCGCGATGATCATCGCCACGCTGAACGGGCTCGACCGCGTGCCGCGCGTGGCGCTGAAGGTCGCACGGCTCTCGCGCATGGACCCGGTCTCGATCGCGCTGCTGATCAAGTTCCCCGCCGCCACGCCCTATCTGTTCACCGGCGTCAAGCTCGCGGTCGCCTACTCGTTCATCGGCGTGATCGCGTCCGAGTTCATCCTCTCCGGTGCCGGGCTCGGCTTCGCGATCTCCTACGCCTACAACAACTTCGACACGCCGAGGATGTACGCGCTGATGCTGTTCATCCTGGTCAGCGTCACCGCGGTGAACATGGTGCTGCACACGATCGAGCAGCGCATGCTGCGCCGGCGCGGGCTCGCGCGATGACGCAGCGCGCGCCGGCCTGGCAGCGCTACGGCGACAGCCTGGCCCTGCTCGCGGGGCTTGTCGTGCTGTGGTGGCTGCTCTCGCGCTGGGCCGGCGAGGAGGCGCTGACCGGGCCGGCCGAGACGCTCGCCCGCGCCCGCGAACTGCTTCAGAGCCGGCGCTTCCACGGCCATGCCACCGAGAGCCTGACCGCGCTCGGCTATGCGCTGCTGCTCGCCGCCCTCGGCGGCCTGGGCCTCGGCACCTGGCTCGGCGTGCGTCGGCTCGCGGGCCAGGTGGCCGAGCCGATCCTGGTGGCGCTCTATGCCCTGCCGAAGATCACGCTCTATCCGGTGATCCTGTTGATCTTCGGGTTGGGGCTTCCCGCCAAGGTGGCGTTCGGCGCGATCCACGGGGTGATTCCCGTCACCATCTTCACGCTGAACGCCGTGCGCACGATCCGTCCGGTTTACCTGAAGGTCGCGCGTTCGCTCCGGCTGACCCCGTGGCAGGCGTTCCGCACGGTCTGGCTGCCCGCGGCCCTGCCCGAGATCGTTTCCGGCCAGCGCGTCGGCTTCGCGCTCACGCTGCTCGGCGTGCTGATCGGCGAGATGTTCGCCTCGCAGCGCGGCGTCGGTTTCGTGCTGATCAACGCGATCGGGCTGAACGACGTGCCGACCATCATGGCGGCTGCCTTCCTGCTCGCGGTGTTCGCCGCCACCGTCAGCGCGATCCTGCTGAAGATCGACCGCGCCCTGCACCGCCGCACGGCGAGGGCCTGAGGGGTGTTCCCCATCGGGCCGGCGCGGCCTAAATAGATCATGGCTCATCTGGGAGAGGCCCAAGACATGGCAAACACCGCTTCCGGCATCCGCCGGCGCAGCCTGCTCGCCGCCACCGCTGCCCTGCCGCTCGCCGCGCCGCATGTGCGCGCGCAACCTGCGGCGGTGAAGATCGGCATCATCCAGCCGGTCACCGGCGCGCTTGCCCAGGATGGCGAGCACGGGCGGCTCGGCGCCGAGATCGCCATCAACGAGATCAACCGCGGAGGGGGTATCAAGGCGCTCGGTGGGGCGCAGATCCAGATGGTGTTCGGCGATGCGCGCTCGAACCCCGAGGGCGGCGTGGCCGAGGTCGAGCGCATGCAGGGCGAAGGGGTGGCCGCGATCGTCGGCGGCTTCGCCTCGCCGATCTGCCTCGCCACCACCCAGGCGGCGTCGCGCTACGACATTCCCTACATCGTCGATGTCGGCGTGTCCGATCAGATCGTTGCGCGCGGGCTCAAGAACACGTTCCGCTTCGCGCCCGGCTTCGGCACCGTGACGCGCACCGCGCTCGACAACCTGGTCGCGATCAACGAGGCCGCCGGCAAGCCCGCGCAGACCGCCGTGATCGTGCACGAGGACGGGCTGTTCGGATCCGGCATGGCGCGGCTGCTGAACGCGCAACTGCCCGAGCGCGGCTTCCGCGTGCTCGAGACGATCGCGCACCCCACGCCCTCCCGCGACATGTCGAACGTGGCGCTTCGCATCCGCGCCCTCCAGCCCGACCTGATCATCCCCTCGTCCTACTACGGCGAGTTCGTGCTGCTCGCGCGCACCATGCAGCAGCAGCGCATCCGCCCGAAGGTCGGCGTCTATGCGGTGCTGAACGGCGCCGCCTCGAACTTCCGCTTCGTGCGCGAGTTCCCGGAGGCTGCGAACCACATCATGGACTGCAACCACTGGGCCGATCCGCGCAAACCGAAGACAGCCGAGGTGCGCGCCGCGGCCGAGGCCACGGGGCGGTTCTGGCTCTACAACATTCCGCTCAACTACTCCTGCGTCCGGCTGCTCGCGGACGCGATCGAACGCGCGGGCTCGACCGACCGCGTGAAGATCATCGAGGCGCTCGCTGCCTCGACCTTCGCCGACCACATCATGCCCTACGGCCCGACCAGGTTCGAGAACGGCCAGAACATGGGTGCGCGGCCGGTGAACACGCAGGTGCAGGGCGGCGACATCAAGCTGATCTTCCCGCGCGAGTTCGCCGACGCCCGGCCGGTCTTCCCGGCGGCCTGACGATGCGCGAGGGGCGGGGCGGGTGCCCCGCCCACCCTCCCAATCCTCTTCCCGGCGCGTGATGTACTCGCCCGAGATCCTGCTCACCGCCGTGCTGAACGGGCTGATGACCGGATCGGTCTATGCGCTGATCGCGCTCGGACTCACGCTGGTCTACGGCGTGCTGCACATCATCAACTTCGCGCATGGCGCGACGCTGACCGCGGCGATGTTCGCGGTCTACGTCCTGCACGGCGCGGCCGGGCTCGACCCCTATGTCGCGATGATCGTCACCGTGCCCGGCCTGTTCGCGCTCGGCTATGCGGTGCAGCGGCTGGTGATCGGCCCGGCGAGCCACGGCGATGACGGCAACATCCTGCTGGTGACACTCGGGCTCGCGATCATCATCGAGAACGCGCTGCTCGCCTGGTTCCGCTCGGACACGCGCTCGATCGAAGTGCCCTACGGGTTCTCGGTGATCGAGGTGGGCACGCTGTTCCTCTCCCTTCCGCGCGTGATCGCGGTCTTCGTCGTGCTGCTGGTGGCACTGCTGCTCTGGCTGTTCCTCGCACGCAGCACCACCGGCCAGGCGATCCGGGCAGTGGCGAAGGAGAAGACCGGGGCGGCGCTCGTCGGCATCGATGTCGGCCACATCTACGCCGTCACCTTCGGCCTCGGGGCGGCGTGCCTTGCGGTCGCGGCTTCGCTGCTGATGCCGACCTTCCTCGTGAACCCGCGCATCGGCAATGCCTTCGTGCTCGTCGCCTTCACCATTGTCGTGCTGGGCGGCATGGGCTCGATCCCGGGCGCGCTGCTTGGCGGGCTGTTCATCGGCGTGGTGGAAAGCCTGTCGGGCCTGCTCATGGGCGAAAGCCTGGGTCAGATCGGCATCTTCCTGATCTTCATCCTGGTGCTGCTGATCCGCCCGACCGGACTGTTCGGGGCGAGGGCATGAGCACGCTCCGCCCCTATGCCGCGATCCTCGCTGTGCTCGCCGTGCTCGCCGCGCTGCCGGTCGTCTTCACCTCCGGCACGATGCAGAACTTCCTGATCTTCACCCTCATCGTCGCACTCGCCGGTCAGGGCTGGAACCTGCTCGGCGGCTATGGCGGCCAGTTCAGCTTCGGCCACGCCAGCTTCTTCGGTACCGGTGCCTATGCGATGGCGATCCTGCAGGAGCGGCTCGGCCTGAACCCGTGGCTCGCGCTGCCGATCGCGATCGGGCTCGGCGCGCTGGTGGGCGCGGTGATCGGCACGCTCGCGTTCCGCGCGCGGCTCCGCGGCTCCTATTTCGCGCTCGTCACGCTGGCCTTCGCCGAGGTGTTCCGAATCGTCGCCAATGTGCTGCCGGTGACGGGCGGCGCCGCCGGCATCCTGATCCGGCTGAATGTCGATCCGCTCAACTTCCAGTTCGCCGACCGAGCGACGTTCCATTGGCTGGCGCTGGTTTTCCTCGGCGCGGCGATGCTGCTGATCCGCACCTTGGAACGTGGGCGGTTCGGCGCGCGGCTCGTCGCGGTGCGCGAGAACGAGGATGCCGCGCGCGCGCTCGGCGTCGATGTGCTGCGCGTGAAGATCGCTGCGATCACCCTCTCGGGCGCGATCACTGCTGCCGCGGGCTGTCTTTACGCGCAGAGATTCCTCTACCTCGACGCGATGATCGCCTACGGCCCGTGGATCTCGGTCGAGGCGCTGCTGGCGCCGATCATCGGCGGTCTCGGCACCGTGTTCGGCCCGGTGCTCGGCGCTTTCGTGCTGCACGGGATCGGCGAGCTGACCAAGACCTGGATCGCCACGCTCACCGGCGGCGCGTTGCCTGGCGT
>CALKJX010000095.1 GCA_937995555.1 uncultured Elioraea sp. | reverse complement strand
CAACAGCGATATCCGGCCTCAGACCGGCGGCGGCTCCTCCTCCGCGCCGGGCAGCGCGCCGCCATAGAACGCGCGGATCGCCTCGGCCCCCTCCTCGGCGGTCTCGACGAAGCGGATGAGGTCGAGATCGGCGCGGTCGATCAGGCCTTCCTCGGCCAGCACCTCGAAACGCACCACGCGGTCCCAGAACGCGCGGTGGAACAGCAGGATCGGCAGGCGGGGGATCTTGCGCGTCTGCACCAGCGTCAGCGTTTCGAACAGCTCGTCCAGCGTGCCGAAGCCGCCGGGGAACACGGCGAGCGCCTTGGCGCGCATCAGGAACTGCATCTTGCGGATGCCGAAATAGTGGAACTGGAACGACAGCTCCGGCGTGATCCAGCGGTTCGGCGCCTGTTCGCGTGGCAGTACGATCGAGAGGCCGATGGTCTTGCCCCCCGCCTCGGTGGCGCCGCGGTTGCCCGCCTCCATGATCCCGGGCCCGCCGCCGGTGACGACCACGAGCTCGCACCGCCCCGCACCCTGTCCCGCCTCGGTCACCAGCCGGGCGAAGCGCCGCGCCTCCTCGTACCAGACGAGCTGGCGCTCGGCCCGCGCGGCATCACCGCCTTCGCGCGCGATCGCCGCCACCGCTTCCGGCCCGGCGACCCGCGCCGAGCCGAACACCACCACGGTCGAGCCGATCCCGGCCTCGTCCTGCAACCGGTCGGGCTTCATCAGTTCGAGCATCAGCCGCACCCCGCGCATCTCCGGACGCAGCAGGAACTCCGGGTCGTGGAAGGCGAGCCGGAACGCGGGGTGCGGGGCCGCCTCCTCGCCCGGCCTCGCCTGGCGCACCGCTTCCTCGGCGCGCGGATAGGTGTCCGGGCGGCGGCTCATGTGAAGCGCGTCGTGACGGTGCCGAGGCCGTCGAAGCTGACCTCGATTTCGGCGGGGCCGGAGAGCCAGGCGGGTGGGGTCACCGAGCCGCACAGGATCACCTGGCCCGCGCGCAGGCCCCCGAACACGGCCGCCGCCGGCGAGGCGGCGAGCCAGCGCAGCACCGCCAGCGGATGGCCAAGCAGATCCCCGCCCTGGCCCTCGCCGAACAGCGTGCCGTTCACCACCATGCGCCCGCGCGCGGCGGCGAGGTCGCGGCCCGCGAACCGATCGGGCGACCACCCTTCGGCATCCGCGCCCAGCACGGCTGCGCCGTGGAAGAACCGGTCGGCGATCAGCATCGGCGTGCCGATCCCCACCCCGCCCTGGTAGCGGTTCTCGACGATCTCGATCGCCGGCAGCACGGCCGCGACCGCCTCGGCCAGCGCCTCGGGGCGATGCTCGCCGGGCGGGATGTCGCGGCCGAGCCGGAAGGCGATCTCGCACTCCACGCCGGGGGTGAGCCAGGAACGGTGGGGCGAGGCCGCGCCCGAGGCGAGCAGCCCCGAGCGCATCATGAACCCGGCCGCCGGGGTGCGGATGCCGAGATGGAGCTGCATGGTCGCCGCGGTCGCGCCGATCTTGAACCCGGCGGGCGGGAAGGCGCCGAGGCGGCGCGCGAGCGCGGCCTGCACGGCGTAGCCCTCGGCCGGGTCGGTGGGCGCGATCGCGGGGTCGAGCGGGCTGAGCGTGCGCCGCGCCGCGATCGCGTCGGCGATGGCCTCGGCGGCTTCCTGGATATGCGCGGCGTCCCTGGTCATCCGCTCTCCTTCTCCAGCCGATCGTGCTGCACTGCGTAGAGCGCGACCGCGGCGGCGACCGACACGTTCAGGCTTTCCACCGTAGCGCGCTGCGGCAGGCGCACCGTCAGGTCGCAGGCCTCGCGCGTGAGCCGCCGCATCCCCTCATCCTCCGCGCCGAGCACCAGCGCGAGCCGGCGATCGCCGAGACCGGCTTGGGCGAGCGTGGTCGGCGCCTCCGCATCGAGCCCGACGATCCAGAGCCCGGCCTGCTTCAGTGCCTCGAGCGTGCGCGCGAGGTTCACCGCGCGGAGCAGCGGGACGCGCTCGAGCGCGCCGGCGGCTGCGCGGGCCATCGCCCCGCCTTCCAGCGGCGCATGGCGGTCCTGCACGATCACCGCCGCCGCGCCGAACGCGGCCGCCGAGCGCAGGATCGCACCGACATTGCGCGGGTCGGTCACCTGGTCGAGCACCAGCACCGGCCCCGGCGAGGCGGCGATCGCGTCCGCGAGCGGCGGCGGGGACAGCGGATCGACCAGCGCGGCGAGCCCCTGATGCACCGCGCCCGGCGGCAGCAGGGACGCGATCGCGGCGGCCTCGGCCCGTTCGGGCGCGGCGTCGGGTGGCAGGCCGGAGGCGGCCTCGCGCGTTGCGAGCACGCGGCGGACCTTGCGCGCAGGATTGCCCAGCGCCGCGCGCACGGCATGTGTGCCGTACAGCCAGTACGGGCCGTGCGGATCGCGGTCGCGGGCTTTCGCGTCGCGGCGGCGCGGATGTAATCCCATGGCGCCAGCATGGCCGGGACCGCCAGCCGACGGAAGCCCGGCCCGCGTCGTTGACAGGCCGGGCGAAATGCCGTTAGTCCCCGCGGTCCCGCGCCGCCTGCGGGGCGTTCCCGGGCCGGAGGGGTGCCCGAGTGGCTAAAGGGGACGGACTGTAAATCCGTTGGCGCACGCCTACGCTGGTTCGAATCCAGCCCCCTCCACCAGGAACACCTCCGTCGCGGCGCAGAGGACCGGACACCAACCGACCGAAAGGGAACCGCGTTCCACGGCCTCGCGGGTGTAGCTCAATGGTAGAGCCCCAGCCTTCCAAGCTGGTTGTGCGGGTTCGATTCCCGTCACCCGCTCCAGGCCACCCCGACCGACGACGTTCCCACCACCCAGCAACCTGACGGACGAAAGGCACGAGGCCACGCCATGGCGAAGGCGAAGTTTGAGCGGACGAAGCCGCACTGCAACATCGGCACGATTGGTCACGTGGACCATGGGAAGACGTCGCTGACGGCGGCGATCACGA
>CALKJX010000094.1 GCA_937995555.1 uncultured Elioraea sp. | reverse complement strand
GCTTGCCGCCCTGCACCAGGCCGCCTTTCCCGCCGCCCCGTGGAACGAACCGGCGATGGCGCGCCTGCTCGCCATGCCTGGCGCCTTCGCGCTGATCGCGACGCTGGACGCGGAGCCGGCCGGGTTCGTGCTCGCCCGCGTCGCCGCCGACGAGGCCGAGATCGTTACGCTCGGCGTCGCGCCGGCCCGCACGCGACGCGGCATCGGCCGGCACCTGCTGGCCGCGACCGCCCACGAAGCCGCGCGGCGCGGCGCCGCTCGGCTGTTCCTGGAGGTCGCGGAGGCGAACCTCGCCGCGCGATGCCTCTACGCGGCGGACGGTTTCCGCGAGGCGGGCCGGCGCCGCCGCTACTACCCGGATGGGAGCGATGCCGTGGTGCTCGCGCGGCCGCTCACCCCGCCTTCCTCAGGGTGACGAGCCACACATCGGACGGGGCCTCCCGCCCTGGCCTTTCCGGCACGATCGCAACGACCGTGTGACCGAGCGCCTGTGCCGAGGCTGGAACGTTGCCGAGCGGTTCCTTGCCGGCGAGCCGCACTGTCGCCGTGGCGCCTGGAGGCATGCGGTCGAGCAGCAGACGCGTCCGTACGAATGTCATCGGACAAGTCTCGGTTGTGATGTCGAGAAAAAACTGCTCCGACTCGTTCTTCGGCACGTCTTGCACACCCCGGTCGACAAAAAACCACAACGCGCAGCAAGTTATTGTTGCGGCTTGCTACATGGCACCTTATACACCGCGGCAACTCGTCCCGGAAGGTGAAGGCAACGGCGATGCAGGATCAGCAGTCCGACTCGAATATCCTCGAACTGACCGCCGAGATCGTCTCGGCGCATGTCAGCAACAACAGCGTGCCACTTTCGGAACTGCCTGGCCTCATCCAGGAAGTGTTCCGCACGCTCTCCGCCGTCGGCAAGGGCGCGGCGCCGGCGGAGAAACCGCAGCCGGCGGTGCCCGTTAAGAAGTCGGTCCACCCGGATTACATCATCTGTCTCGAGGACGGCAAGAAGCTGAAGATGCTGAAGCGCCATCTCAAGACTGCCTACAACATGACGCCCGAGCAGTATCGCGAGCGCTGGGGTCTCGCGCCCGACTATCCGATGGTGGCGCCGAACTACGCCAAGCACCGCTCCACACTCGCCAAGAAGATCGGGCTCGGCACCAAGCCCCGGTCCGGCCGGCGCGGCTGAGCCGCCGGCCCCGGCCCGGCAGGACCGGCGCGTCGTCATCTGCTATACCGGGGTTGGCGCGGCCCGGAGGCCGGTTGAGCAACCGCGGGGTGCGACGCGCCTCTGCGGCCTGCCAGGGCGTTCCGGGCTTTGCGGCTAAGGAGGGCGGATGGAGAGCCGGATCGAACGCATGTGCGTCGAGCTGGGCCTGAAGATGACGGGCCAGCGCCGCGTCATCGCGCGCGTGCTCTCCGAAGCGACGGACCACCCGGATGTCGAGGAGTTGTATCGGCGCGCGAGCGCGATCGATCCGAAGGTGTCGATCGCCACGGTGTACCGCACCGTGCGCCTGCTCGAGGAGAAGGGCATCCTCGAGCGGCGCGATTTCGGCGAGGGACGCGCCCGCTACGATCCGACCGATCGCGGTCATCACCACCATCTGATCGACGTCGACTCCGGAAAGGTGATCGAATTCGCCGACGAGGGCTTCGAGCGCATGGCCCACGAGATCGCCGACCGGCTCGGCTTCGCGCTCGCGTCCAGCCGGCTGCAGCTGTTCGGCCGGCGCATCGCGGCGGCAGCCGAGTCCGCGGCGGCACGGGGCGGATCGGCGGCACGCCGCCAGGCCGACCCGGACAGACGCCCCGCACCGCGGCCGCGTGCCCGGCACACGGCCCCGAAACGAACCGGACCCGCATGACGAAGGACGTGAAGCCGCCAATGCAGTCAGTCGCCGCCATCGACGGCCCCGGGTTCGGCGAGCTGCGCGCCAACAATCTCGGCGTGCGCATCGCCGAGCGGGCGTGGGAGCTCGATGCGGCGCAGGCGTTGCGCTACCGCGTATTCTACGACGAGATGGGCGCGCACCCGACCGCGGAGGTCGCCGCGCGGCGGCGCGATTTCGACGCGTTCGACGCGGTCGCCGACCATCTCCTGGTGATCGACCACGACCGCGGCGAGGGGCCCGAAGGCGTGGTCGGCACCTACCGGCTGATCCGCAGGCCGGGCGCGGCGAAGCTCGGCGGGTTCTACTCCGCGAACGAATACGACATCGCGTTGATCGAGGCCTTCCCGGGCGAGATCCTGGAGCTCGGGCGCTCCTGCGTCGATGCCGACTACCGCACCCGCCCGACGCTGCAACTGCTCTGGCGCGGCATCGCGGCCTATGTGTTCAAGCACCGCATCGACCTGATGTTCGGCTGCGCCTCGCTGCACGGCACCGATCCGGAGGCGCTCGCCGCGCCGCTGACCTATCTCTGGCACAACCATCTCGCGCCGCCGGCGCTACGCCCGCGCGCGCTGCCCCACCGCCATGTCGAGATGCGGCGCATGCCGCCCGAGACGATCGACCTCAAGGCGACGCTCAACGAGCTGCCGCCGCTGATCAAAGGCTATCTCCGCCTCGGCGGGTTCGTCGGTGACGGCGCGGTCATCGATGAACAATTCAACACCACGGATGTGTGCGTGGTGGTGAAGACCGATCTGGTCACCGACAAGTACTACCGCCACTACGAGCGGCGGCTGAGGGACGCGCTGGACTCGGAAGGCCGCGCCCCGGCCTTGCCGCCGGAGGCGTAGCGCGCGTATCCGACAGGCACCGCGCACATCCGCGCGTGCAATCGTTGCCGAAACGCCTATCCGGGCCGTCACGTTTCGGGACCGGATCGCGTGACGATCGGATCACGCCGTATCCACTCTTTCTCCATAGCAATGAGAACGCAACCGTGGGTTGTGATGCGCAAAGGAGTGCACGCGGCGAAGGCCGCATTGCGGTTCGCGCTGATGGCAGGAACAGCCATCGTCGCGACGCCGGCAACGGCGGCGACGCTCGCGTGGAGCGCGGGAATTGGCGATTGGTTCGCCGTGAGCAACTGGCTGGCGGCACAGGTTCCAGTCGGGAATGACACGGCGGTCATCAACAACGGCGACACGGCGCAGGCCGGCTCGGACGTCGCGGTGTTCACGCTGGGCGCAGGCTCGACGTTCGATCCCGGCGCGAGCGTCAGCGGGACTGCGTCGTTCGGCGACAACCTGACCCTCGCCGGCGAACTGATCGCCGGCAGGTCGTTCTCCGCACCCGGTGCGACGGCGGTGGGGACCGTGACGGTGACCGGCACGCTTGCGACCCAGCCGCCGCAGTTCCCGCCGAGCTTCGCCTTCTGGAGCATCGGTGTCGGGTTAGGCGGCAGCGGCAGCGGCACGGTGACCGCGGCGTCGGTGGATACCTCGGCCCAGGCCCTGGGCAATCTTCTCGTCGGTCTCGCGAGCCAGGGCGGGGCGGCGAACGGCAGCCTCAGCCTCGGCAGCGGAACGCTCGACGTAGCCGCCAACGTGGCGATCGGCGCCGCATCCGGGCTGGCGGGCGCCACGGCGCAGGGCACACTGAGCCTCGGCGGCACGCTGAGGGCCGAGGGCGCCGACCGCTTCCTGCAGGTCGGCGTGGTCTCCGGCGAGTTCTTCGACGCCGGCGCCGGACGTGGCGTCGGATCGATCGCGGCGGCGGGAGTGGAAGGCTTCCGTTTCGTCACCATCGGCATCGGCAGTGCCTACAACGGCGCCGTGGATCCGATCAGCGGCGATCCGCTGGTCACCGCCACCGGCACCGCAACGATCGGCGCCGGGAGGATCGTCGACACCGCAACACCGGGCACCTTGAGCATCGGCGTCGCGCGGGGTTTCCCCGTCAACAACAGCCTCGTCGGACCCGGCCCCGCCGTCACAGGGGCGGCCAGCGTGGCCGGCGACATAGCCGGTTACGCCATCGTCGACATCGGCCGGGTCGTGAGCACGGGCCAGGCGAACGGCAGCCTCGACCTGACCGACGGCACGCTCACCACCGGCGTTCTGAGGATCGGCACGGTCGAAGGTGCGGGCAGCAACGTCACGCTCACGGACGGCGCCACCGACGCGGTCGGACGGCTGTCGGTGACCGATGGCGCGATCGCCATCGCCGTTCCCGGCTCGCTCGGCCGGACGGACGTCGGCGCGATGGTCTTCGCGGACCCCTCGATCGCGAACCGCGCGCAGGGCACGCTCGAGCTGACGCGGTCGAGCCTCACGGGCGGCCTGCTCAACGTCGGCGTCGGAGGCGGAGACGGCACACTGACAGCGACGACGGGCTCGACGATCGACGTCAACCTCCTGTCCGTCGGCGCCAGCGGCGGTACCGGTACCGTCACGCTCCAGGACAGCAGCCTCGCCATCCGAGCCGATGCGGCCTTCGCGACCACCGGCTCGGCGTTCATCGGCGGTATCGGCGCAAGCGGCGCCCTCTCCGCAACGCGCAGCACGGTTGCCATCGATCGCAATCTCATCATCGCCGACAACGCCTTCGGCTTCCAGCCGAGGCTGAGTAGCGTCGCGCTCGCCGACAGCACGCTCACGGTCGGCGAGTTCGTCCGCATCGGCCACTTCAGCCCGGGCAACCGGGGCGAATTGTCGCTGGTGAACAGCACCGCGGCGGTCGGCAACAGCCTGATCCTCGGGCAAGCCGCCAACGATGGCGCACTGTTCGGCGAGGCGATGCTGGAGGTGCGCTCCAGCCTGCTGACGATCGGCGGCGACCTGTTCATGCAGGCGCTCGCGGCACCCGGACTGGAAACGATCTTCGGCATCGATGGCCTCGTCCGCGGCCTCGGCGGCTACGGCGCGATCGACGCCGAGACGGCGACACTCGCCGGCCGCGTCACGGTGGATTTCGCCGGGCTCGGCGCGCCGCCCGGCATCGGCGACTGGGTGTTCGACCTGATCGTCACCGGCACCGGCATCTTCCGCGACTTCGATTCGGTGCAGTTCCTCGGCCTCGCCGACGGCTACCATGTCAGCTTCCACGGCATCGTCGAGCAGAGCGAGGGCGCGGTCTGGCGGGTGATCCTCGCGCAGGCTGACCCGAATGCGGTCCCCGAGCCGGCGGCACTCGCGCTGCTGCTGTTCGGCCTCGCCGGGCTCGCGCTCGCGCGCCGGCGCGTCTGATCCGGCTCAGCCGCCGGCGCCGAGCGCCATCTTCTCGGCGACCACGCGCGGATCGTCCGGCAGCAGCGCGGCCGCGCGGTCGAGTGCCGCGCGGGCGTCGGTCGTGCGGCCCATGACGCGATAGGCGCGCGCGAGCCGGAGCCAGCCCTCCGCATCGTCCGGGGTCTCGCGCAGCCGTTCCGCGAGACGGGCGACCATGCCCTCGATCATCGCCGTGCGCTGCTCCGGCGGCAGGTCGGCCATGGCGTCCATCTGCTCGCGCGTCGGTCCGGGCGCGGCCTGTGCCCGCGCGCGCGTCTCGGCTTCGGCGATGCGCTCGGCCAGCATCGGCCGCCACGACGCATCCGGGGGCGACAGCCGCTCGACCGCGCGGAACCCGGCGATCGCCGCGTCGGTGTCGCCGGCCTGAAGGTCAGCGAGGGCGAGATAGTAGCGCGCGCGCACATCGTCGGGCCCGGCTGCGCGGGCGCGCTCCAGCAGCCGTCGCGCCTCGGGCGTCACCTGCCCGTCGGAGGCGATCGCCAGCGTCTCGGCGAGGTCGATCGCGAGGCCTGGTTCGAAGCGGATCGCGAGCGCGCGCCGCGACGCTTCGACCGCACCCGGAATGTTGCCGCGTCGGCGTTCCACGCCGGCGATCAGTGCCCAGCCGCGGCGTGCGTCCTCGCTGTCGGGCGGCAGGGCGGCGATGCGCGCACGCACCTGGGCGAGCAGGGCGTCGGTCTCGGCGCGTTCGGCCTGGCGCACCGCCTGCACCTCGGCGTGCGGGAACGCCGGCATGCCCGGCATGCCGCGCGGCAGGTAGAGTGCGAGCGCGAGGGCCGGCAAAGCTGCCGCGATGCCGCCGATCAGCCAGCGCGCGGCGGCGGGCGTCTCGGCCTTCGTGGCCGTTTCGGGCGGCGCCGGCACGGCGGCGAGCAGGCGGCGTTGAACCTCCAGCACCGCG
>CALKJX010000093.1 GCA_937995555.1 uncultured Elioraea sp. | reverse complement strand
GGGGGCGGGCCCGTACGACACGGCCGCGTTCTCCTCGCTCCTGCGCGACCGTGCGGTGACCCTGTCGTTCGGTGCCGACCGCGACAGCCTCTCCGGCACACTGCGCGTGCTGGAGGACGAACGCGATTTTGGGGCCGAGATGCTCGCGCTCGTGCTCGCCGAGCCGCGCTTCGATGGCGAGGCGGTGGCGCGGGTGAAGGCGCAGAAGACGCTCGCGCTGCGCCGCGAGGCCGAGCAGCCACGCACGCTGGCCGCGCGGCGCTGGTGGAAGGAGAGCCTGCCGGGTCATCCCTTCGCGCGGCCGTCGGGCGGCACCGAGGAGGGGATCGCGCCGCTCGGGCGCGACGATCTGCGCGCGGCGATGGCCGCGCAGCTCCGGCGCGGGTCGCTGGTCGCGGCGGCGGCCGGTGCGATCGACGCAGCGGGGCTCGGCGCGCTGCTGGATCGCGCCTTCGCCGATGCCGTGCCCGAAGGCGAAGCCGCGCCAGTGCCGCCGCTGCCTGTCCCCCGAGCCTTCGGGCTCGCGGTGATCGAACGCGACGCGCCGCAGGCCGCGGCCCTGTTCGGTCACGGCGCGATCCCGCCCGAGGACCCGGACTGGGAAGCTGCGCAGGTGGTGAACTGGGTTCTCGGCGGCGGGGGGTTCTCCTCGCGGCTGATGACCGAGATCCGTGAGAAGCGCGGCCTCACCTACGGCATCGGGACCTCGCTGGTGCCGTTCCGGGGCGCGGCTCTCGTCCTGGGATCGGTCTCGACCGAGAACCCGCGCTTCCGCGAGGCGCTCTCGCTGCTGCGCGCCGAGTGGGCGCGCATGGCGGCGGACGGCCCGACCGAGGACGAGGTCGCTTCTGGCAAGGCGTTCCTTTCGGGCTCGTTCCCCTTGGGTTTCACCTCGACGCCGCAGATCGCCGGCACGCTGGTGGCGTTGCAGCGGGTCGGCCGCGCGCCGGACTGGCTGGCCGGCCGGCTGGCGCGGCTGGCGGCCGTGACGGTCGAGGATGCGCGGCGGACGGCGCGGCGCCTGTTCGAGGCCGAGGCGCTGTCGGTCGCGGTCGCGGGGCGGCCGGCGCTGTAGCGACCGCGCACCGGCCCGTCAGGATGAAACGGCGGGGCGACCATGCTGCCGGGTCCCATCGCGGCAGGTCGCGATGGGTGCCCCCCACACCCCCTGCGCCTTCAGGTGCCAGCCAGGTCCAACAGCGCCTGCGTCAGCACGCGCGCGCCATTGGCGCAGGCGACGGGCTCGGCGTACTCGCTCGGGTGATGGCTCACACCCGCGCGGCATGGGATGAAGATCATCCCGGTCGGGCACACGGGTACCAGGAACTGCGCGTCATGGAACGCACCCGAAGGCAGACGGATCGCCTTCAGGCCCTGCGCCGCCGCCGCCCGCGCCACCGCCTCCGGCACCGTCGGCCCGAAATCCACCGGCATGGCCGTGAACCGCTCATGCACTCGCGCCGTGCATGTCCGGAGCGCCGCCTGCACCACGCCGGCGATCGCATCGCCCCGCGCGCGCACCACCGCCTCGTCCGGATGGCGAAAATCGATCGTGAACACGACCTTGCGCGCGACCGTGTTCGAGGTGCCCGGCTCGGTCGTGATCGAGCCCACCGTGAAGCGCAGCACATCGGACGGATCGTGCATCAGCACATTCAACGCCGCGATCGCGCGCAAGGCATCCTGCACCGCATCCCGGCGCAGCGAGAGCGGTGCCGTGCCGGCATGATCCGCCCGGCCCTCGACGGTGACGGTGAACCAGCGGCTGCCCTGGATGCCCGTCACCACGGCGATGTCCTGTCCCTCGGCCTCCAGCCGCGGCCCCTGCTCGATATGCGCCTCGATGAAGGCATGCGGCACATAGCCCAGGGGCCGGCGCGGCAGATCCGCCTCCTCGGCGTGCTGTTCGGCCAGCGCATCGGCGTAGCGGGTGCCCTCGGCGTCGGTGATGTCGTCGAAGGCGCTCATCGGCTTGAAGCCGGTGAAGCTCATTGAGCCGGTGCAGCCCGGGGCGAAGCGGCCGCCCTCCTCGTTGGTCCAGGCCACCACCTCGATGGCGCGCCTCGGCCGCACCCCGGCGGCGGCCATCGCCTCGATCGCCTCCAGCCCGGCGAGCACGCCGTAGATGCCGTCGAACCGGCCGCCGTGCGGCTGGCTGTCCATGTGGCTGCCGGTCAGCACGGGCGGCAGCGACGGATCGGTCCCCTCCCAGCGCAGGAACAGGTTGGCCGCCGGATCGACCGACACCGACGCCCCGGCCGCCCGGGCCCAGCCGATCAGCAGCCGCCGCGCCTCGCGATCGAGCGCGCTGAGGCAGGGGCGGTTGACGCCCTGATCGCCCTCCTCGGTGGTGAACCCGCCGATCCGCGCCATCGCCATCAGCCGGTCCCACAGCCGGCCCTCGCTCACCGCCGCCACCGCGTGCGGCGCCATGCCCCCGTCCATCTGCCGTTCTCCGTCCGCCATGCCTCGCCCCGACCCTGCACCATGGGTCCGGCCGTGCCAACCGGGCCGGCTGCATCGGCCGTGCCGATCCGCACCATCGCGCCGATGATCTGGACCCGATGCGGCGCCGCGGCCAGATGGCCCGCGACACATCCAACGGGAGCGGATCATGCCGAAGGTGCTTGTCCTCTACTATTCGATGTACGGACACGTGGAGACGATGGCGCAGGCGGTCGCCGAGGGCGCGCGCGAGGGCGGCGCGACCGTGACGATCAAGCGCGTGCCCGAACTGATGCCGGAGGCGGTCGCCAAGGCCGCCGGGGCGAAGCTCGACCAGGCCGCGCCGGTCGCCACGGTCGAGGAACTGGCGGACTACGATGCGATCGTGTTCGGCGCGCCGACGCGGTTCGGCAACGCCGCGGCGCAGATGCGCAACTTCCTCGATCAGACCGGCGGGCTCTGGTCCCAGGGCAAGCTGTTCGGCAAGGTCGGCTCGGT
>CALKJX010000092.1 GCA_937995555.1 uncultured Elioraea sp. | reverse complement strand
TCGGCATGCGCGTCGATGTGCACGAGGCCGAGCGGGCGGTCGCGGCCGAGCGAGCGCAGGATCGGGAGCGTGACGGAATGGTCGCCGCCGACCGCGAGCGGCTTGGCGCCGGCCGCGTGCACGCGCGCAACGAAGGCCTCGATCGCCTCGTGGCAGCGTTCGAGCGAATAGCGCGTCGGCAGGCCGATGTCGCCGATATCGGCGATGCGGCCGCGGCTCAGCGGCACGAGATCGAGCACCGGGTCGTAGGGGCCTATGCGCTCGACCGCGCGCACCGCCCGCGGCCCGAGCCGCGCGCCGGCACGGTTGGTCACGCCGAGATCCATCGGGATGCCGAACAGGGCGATGTCGAGCCCGCCCAGGTCGGCCGCCTCGGCGGCGGCGGTGTCGAGGGGCGCGGAGAGCAGGCTCGCCGGCCCCTCGAACGGCCAGCGCCGGCGCCCGCCCTCGGCGAAATGGGCGCGCGCGATCGCGGCGAAGCGCGGATCGAACACCTCGCCGGGCTTGGCCTCGGCGTAGCGGGCGTGCAGGCGCGCGAGGGTCTACTGATCCATGCGAGCGACTCCGATGCGTGTGGGCGGATGATAGGCGCGCACGCGCGGACCGTCAGCGGAGGCGGAGGTCAGAACGTGCCCACGACCGTCCCCAGCACGATCAGCACGACCAGCGCGACGATCGGGCCGAGGGCGGCGACCACGAACAGGTCGCCGTAGGCCTGCCGGTGCGTCAGGCCGCAGATGCCGAGCAGCGTGATCACCGCGCCGTTGTGCGGCAGCGCATCGAGCCCGCCCGTGGCGACCGTGGTGACGCGGTGCAGCAGGTCCGGCGCGATCCCCGCCGCCCGGCCGAGTTCGAGATAGGTCGGCCCCAGCGTCCTCAGCGCGATGCTCATCCCGCCCGAGGCCGAGCCCGTCATGCCCGCGAGCACGTTCACCGCCACCGCGAGCGAGATCAGCGGATTGCCCCCGCCCACGCCGAGCACCGCGTCGCGGATGGTCTCGAAGGCGGTCAGCGACGCCACCACCGCGCCGAACCCGACCAGCGAGGCGGTGTTGAAGATCGGCAGCACCGAGGCGTTCGCTCCGTCATCGAGCGAGCGCGTGAGCTTGGGCAGGCGCGTGCGGTTCGCCATCGCGATCGCGATGATCGCGATCGTCAGCGCCAGCACGATCGCCCAGAGGCCGCGCACCGCGGTGATGTCGGTCGCGCCGTACTCGGGCTCAGCAAGATAGGAGGTGTCGAGGCGCGGGATCACCAGCGCGGTGAAGACGAGATTGAGTGCCACCACCAGTGCGACCGGCGCGACCGCGAGCGCGAAGGAGGGCAGCGCCCGCGCCCCGGGCGGCGGATGCGCGCCGATCTCCATCAGGTCGAAGCCCTCGCCCTGGGCGCGCTCGCGCAGGTCCTTGTCGGGCGTCGCCGCCCCGTCGACCGCCGCGCCGTAGCCCTCGCCGGCGGCGCGCGCCCGGCCTTCGCGATACGTCAGCCAGGCGAGGCCGATCGCGAGCATCACCAGCCCCGCGATCGCGCCGAGCCCAGGGGCGGCGAAGGGTGTGGTGCCGAAATAGGGCATCGGGATCGCGTTCTGGATCGCCGGCGTGCCCGGCAGCGCGGTCATGGTGAAGGTGAAGGCGCCGAGCGCGATGGTCGCCGGGATCAGCCGCTTCGGGATGTCCGCCTGGCGGAACAGCGCCGCCGCGACCGGATGGACCGCGAAGGCGACCACGAACAGCGACACCACGCCATAGGTCAGCACCGCGCAGGCCAGTACCACGGCCAGGATCGACCGCCCGGCACCGAGGCGGTCGACCATGCCGCGCGCGATCGCCTCCGCGCTGCCGCTGTCGTCCATCAGCTTGCCGAACACCGCGCCGAGCAGGAACAGCGGGAAGAACGGCACGATGAAGTCGCCGGCCGCGCGCATGAAAACCTGGGTGTAGGTTGCGAGCAGCGGCACGCCGCCGTCGAACCCCGCGGCCAGCAGCGCCATCAGCGGTGCCAGGATCAGCACCGTGACCCCACGATAGGCGAGGTAGATCAGCAGGCCCAGCGCGAGGACGACGCCGATGATGCCGGTCACGCCGGCCCCTCCGCGCCGGCGCCGTCGGCGATCGTAGCCGGCCGCACGCTCCCCCAGAGCACGTGGTCGAGCGGATAGGTGGACCGCGCGCCGAGATCGTCGCGGTGCTCGGCGAGGAACCGGTCGGCCGCCTGCCGGCCGATGTCGCGCAGATGCTCGAGGAAGGCCCACTCCGCGTTCAGCTTCGACGACACGCCCAGCGCCGCCATCTCGGCCTCGGCGTGGATGCGGTGGATCAGCATGTCGCGGTAGCGTTCGCGCTCCAGCCCCTCGGCGTCGATCAGCTGCTTCAGCAGCAGGATCGCGCGCAGCTCCTTGAGCAGCGAGGCGTTGAAGCTGAGTTCGTTGACGCGGTTGAGGATGTCGCGCGCGGATCGCGGCACCTCGGCGCGCACCAGCGGGTTGATCTGCACGATCACGAGGTCGCGCGCGTCGCACTCGTCCACCAGCGGATAGAGCGCGGGGTTGCCCATGTAGCCGCCGTCCCAGTACGCCTCGCCGTCGATCTCGACCGCGTTGAACAGGAACGGCAGGCAGGCCGAGGCCATGACGCTGTCGAGCGTGATCTCCGGCTGTCGGAACACGTGCGGCCGGCCGGTGCGCACATTGGTCGCGGCGACGAACACCTTCAGCGCGTCGCAGCGGTTGACGTTGCCGAAATCGACCACCTCGCGCACGAGATCGCGCAGCGGGTTGATGTCGAGCGGATTGGTGTCGTAGGGCGAAAGAACCCGGCTCGCGAGATCCATGGCGAGATAGCCGGGCGAGAGATCGAGCGTCCAGCGGCCGAGCGCGTGGTCGAGCCAGGTGCGCTGCACCGGGCTCAGGCGCGCGGCGTCGCTGACCGCGCGCCAGAACCGTTCGAGTGCGGCGCGCGCGCCCTCGCGGCCGCCGCGCACCAGCCCGTCGGCCACCACCACCGCGTTCATCGCTCCGGCGGAGGTGCCGCTGATGCCCTCGATCGCGATCGCCTCGTCGGCGAGCAGCCGGTCGAGCACGCCCCAGGTGAAGGCGCCATGCGCGCCGCCGCCCTGCAGGGCCAGTTCGATCCGCTTCTGTCGGGAGGGCGAGGCCGCGCGGCCGGCGGCCCGTGTCGGGGTCGTCTGCGGGGGCATGACCGCGACATGGGGGCGGTCATGCTGCAATGCAACAGGAAACGCGCGCCGGAGCGCCCTGCTAACGGGCGCGCGAAGCCGCGATCGACGCCACCACCGCGTAGCCGGCCCAGATCAGCGATTGCGGCGCAAGGCCGAGCCCGGCATCGGCGAGCCATCCCATGACCGGCGGCGCGGCGGCGGAGGCGAGCACGTTCGCCGCGACCACCACCGAGCGGATCTCGCCCAGGCGCGCGAAGCCGAAATACTCGGTCCAGACCGCGGTGGTGATCGTCGTCGCCACGCCGGAGCTGAGGCCGAGCAGCGTCAGATAGGGGATGGCGGCCAGCGGGTGCGCCACCAGCGCGACCGCCAGCAGCCCGGCCGCCATCGGCAGCAGGAACAGCGGCAGCAGACGCACCGCGCCGATCCGGTCGATCACCGGCCCGGCCTGCAGCAGCGACCACGCCCGCGCCAGCGCGAAGCCGACGAAGCAGGCGGCGATCCAGGCGAGGCTCCAGCCCTTCTCCTCGGCCAGGCTCGCCTGGTGGAAGAACAGCCCGGTGGTGATGAAGGACGGCGCCATGATCGCCGGCATGGCGAGCAGGAAGCGGTGGTCGCGCCAGAACCGGCCGCCGCTAGGCGACGATGCCGCGACCGGTGCGGGCGCTGGCGGGGCCGGGCGGTCGATCAGCCGCACCATCAGCGGCACCGCCACCGCGAGCACCGCCGCGCAGAGCAGCCACGCCGCGCGCCAGCCGACCAGCCCGATCGTGGCCACGCCGATGATGGGCAGAAACGCCTCGCCCGCCGGCAGGCCGAGTGCCGCCACTCCCATCGCCTTGCCGCGGTCGTGCGGGAAGCGCCGGGCCATGGTGGTGAGCGCCAGATGCACCATCAGCCCCTGGCCGGTCAGCCGGAGCAGGAACAGCGCGATCCCCAGCATCACTACCCCGGTGCTGGCGGCGGCGAGCAGGCAGGCCGCCGCGAACCCCGCGCCGACGATCAGGGTGAAGCGGGTGAGCGAGGTGCGGTCGATGAAGCGCCCGACCCAGCCCAGCAGCAGGCCCGAGGCCAAAGTGGCGATGCCGTAGATCGTGCCGAACCCGCCGTCGCCGAGCGCGAAGGCGGCGCGGAGCTCGGCGCCGAACACCGCGATGAAGAAGGTCTGGCCGAACGACGAGAGCGCCATCGCGGCAAGGCCGAACCCGAGCGGGCGGGTGTGATCGCGCACGAAGGCGGCGTAGGTGAGGAGCATCCGGGCCATCGTCGACCCGCAGGGGCGATCCGCAAACCCCGCGCTGGCCTTGCCTGCCATGCTGCGGCAAGGTGGCGGCCATCATGACCGATGCCGTTCTCGCGGGCCGGCCTGCCGTGCAGGCTGCGAGCCCCCGCCGCACCTTCGCGATCATCGCCCATCCGGACGCCGGCAAGACCACGCTGACCGAGCGGCTGCTGCTGGCGGGCGGCGCGATCCGGCTCGCCGGCGAGGTGAAGGCGCGCGGCGACCGTCGGCGCGCGCGCTCGGACTGGATGGAGATCGAGCAGAAGCGCGGGATCTCGGTCACCTCGTCGGTGATGACCTTCGAGCGCGACGGCATCACCTTCAACCTGCTCGACACGCCGGGCCACCAGGATTTCAGCGAGGACACCTACCGCACACTGACCGCGGTCGATTCCGCGGTGATGGTGATCGACGCGGCCAAGGGGATCGAGAGCCAGACCCGCAAGCTGTTCGAGGTCTGCCGGCTGCGCGACATCCCGATCGCGACCTTCATCAACAAGGTGGACCGCGAGGGCCAGGACCCGTTCGCGCTGATGGACGAGATCGCGTCCTCGCTCGCGCTCGACACCGCGCCGGTCACCTGGCCGGTCGGCATGGGCATGGACTTCCGCGGGCTCTATGACCTGCGCGCGCGGCGATTGCTGCTGCCGGGCGACGACGGCACCGCCGGGTATGCGCGGGCGGTGGATGTTGCCGGGCCGGAGGATCCGGCGCTGGCGGCGCATCTGCCGGAACATGCGCGGGCCGTGCTCGCCGAACAGGCCGAGCTTGCGCTGTCGGCCTGTCCCGGCCCGGACGCGGAGGCCTATCGCGAGGGCCACCTCACGCCGGTGTTCTTCGGCTCGGCGTTGCGGGGATTCGGGGTCGCCGTACTGCTCGACTTCCTGGCCGCGCACGCGCCGGGGCCGCGCCCACAGCCGGCCGAGCCGCGCGCGATCGAGCCGGAGGAGCCCGCGACCACGGGGTTCGTGTTCAAGGTGCAGGCGAACATGGACCCGCAGCATCGCGACCGGATCGCCTTCGTGCGGCTCTGTTCCGGCCGGTTCCGGCGCGGCATGCGGCTGACGCCCACGCGCACCGGCCGCGCGCTCGCGGTGCAGAACCCGATCTTCTTCTTCGCCCAGGACCGCGAGCTCGCCGAAGAGGCCTATCCGGGCGACATCATCGGCATCCCGAACCACGGCACGCTGCGCGTCGGCGAGACGCTGACCGAGGGCGAGCCGATCCGGTTCACGGGGCTGCCCGATTTCGCGCCGGAGATCCTGCGCCGGGTGCGGCTCGCTGATCCGATGCGGGCGAAGCAGATGCGGAAAGGCCTCGAGGATCTGGCCGAGGAGGGCGTGGTGCAGGTGCTGCGCCCGGTGATCGGCGCGGACTGGATCGTCGGCGTGGTCGGGCAGTTGCAGCTCGATGTGCTGGAGAGCCGGATGATGGCGGAGTACGGCGTGCGGATCGCGCTGGAGACGGCGCCGGCCGAGGCCGCGCGCTGGATCGCCGGGCCGCGCGAGGAGGTGGCGCGCTTCGTCGAGCGGCATCGCAGCGCGATCGCGGAGGATCGCGACGGCGATCCGGTGTTCCTCGCGCCCAGCCGCTGGCAGTTGAACCGCGCAATCGAGGAGTGGCCGGGCCTGCGTTTCGGCGCGACCAAGGAACGGCACTG
>CALKJX010000091.1 GCA_937995555.1 uncultured Elioraea sp. | reverse complement strand
CCGTCCCGGCCGAGACCGAGGACTTCGCCGCCCTTCTCGACGCCACGCTCGGCACCGACAGCGGCTTCGACGGCTCCGTCATCACCGGACGCATCGTCCGGATCGAGGGCGATTCCGCTGTCATCGATGTCGGGCTGAAGTCGGAGGGCCGGGTGGCGCTGAAGGAATTCGCCGCCCCGGGCCAGAAACCCGAGATCAAGCCCGGCGACCTCGTCGACGTCTATGTCGAGCGCTACGAGGATCGCGACGGCTCGATCATCCTCTCGCGCGAGAAGGCCCGCCGCGAGGAGGCCTGGACCAATCTCGAGAAGGCGTTCCAGGCGCAGGCGCGCGTGAACGGCGTGATCTTCGGCCGGGTGAAGGGCGGCTTCACGGTGGATCTCGGTGGCGCGGTCGCATTCCTGCCGGGCAGCCAGGTGGACATCCGCCCGGTGCGCGACGTGGGCCCGCTGATGGGCACGCCGCAGCCGTTCCAGATCCTCAAGATGGACCGATCGCGCGGCAACATCGTCGTCTCCCGCCGCGCCGTGCTGGAGGAGACGCGCGCCGAGCAGCGCGCCGAGCTCGTCCAGGGCCTGAAGGAAGGCCAGATTCTCGACGGCGTGGTGAAGAATATCACCGACTACGGCGCGTTCGTGGACCTCGGCGGCGTCGATGGCCTGCTGCACGTCACCGACATCGCCTGGCGGCGCATCAACCACCCGTCGGAGGCGCTGCAGGTCGGCCAGACCGTCAAGGTGCAGGTGATCCGCTTCAACCCGGAGACCCAGCGCATCAGCCTCGGCATGAAGCAGCTGATGGCCGATCCGTGGGACGGTGTCACCGCGAAGTACCCGGTCGGCGCTAAGTTCACCGGCCGTGTGACCAACATCACCGACTACGGCGCCTTCGTGGAGCTGGAGCCGGGGGTCGAGGGGCTGGTGCACGTCTCCGAGATGTCCTGGACCAAGAAGAACGTGCACCCGGGCAAGATCGTCTCGACCAGCCAGGAGGTCGAGGTGATGGTGCTCGACGTGGACGGCGTGAAGCGGCGCATCTCGCTGGGACTGAAGCAGTGCCTGCGCAACCCGTGGGAGGAGTTCCTCGAGAAGCATCCGGTCGGCTCGACCGTGCAGGGCGAGGTGCGCAACATCACCGAGTTCGGCCTGTTCATCGGCCTGCCAGGCGACATCGACGGCATGGTGCACCTCTCCGATCTCGCCTGGGACCAGCCGGGCGAGGTGGCGATCCAGAAGTATTCCAAGGGCGACATGGTCGAGGCCAAGGTGCTGGATGTCGATGTCGAGAAGGAGCGGATCAGCCTCGGCATCAAGCAGCTTACCTCCGACCCGGCCGCCGGCGTGCTCGATCGGCTGCAGAAGGGCCAGGTCGTGACCTGCGTCGTCACCGCGGTGCAGGGCAACGGCATCGAGGTGAAGGTGGACGACACGCTGACCGGCTTCATCCGCAAGGCCGATCTCGCCCGCGACAAGCAGGACCAGCGGCCGGACCGCTTCGGCGTCGGCGACAAGGTGGACGCCAAGATCATCGCCATCGAGCGGGCCACGCGGCGGCTGTCGCTGTCGATCAAGGCGCGCGAGATGGAGGAGGAGAAGCAGGCGATGGCCGAGTTCGGCTCCTCCGACTCGGGCGCGTCGCTCGGCGACATCCTGGGCGCGGCGATCCGGCGGCGGAACCAGATGGTCAGCGAAGGCAAGGAGTAGCCTGCGCGATACGGGGGTGGCAGCGCACGGCTCCCGTCCCCGGTTCGCGTTCGACCTACGGGTAGTCGCAGCGCTCCGCGGTCACGGTCACGAAACCGCGCAGATCGGCCTCCGTCACCAGGAACCGATGTTCATTGGCGCCCCGCACGACCGAGAAGGTCAGCGGCAGGATGCCTGTCGTCTCCGTGCGCCCGCCGCCCGGCTGGATCGCCACGATGGTCACCGGCGCAGCCGGGTCGTACCACGCATGCGGGGCGCCGTCCGGGGCGCGCGCCGACTGTCCCTCGCCGGTCACCACGATCGCGCCGGCGAATGACGCCGAGGTCTGACCGCCGCGCGTCAGGGGCGTCGGCAGCAGGAACCGGCGCGTTTCCTGGCCCGGATCGCACTTGGTGCCGTCCGTCGCGTTGCGCAGCACGAGCTTGAGCCGGTCCGGCGCCAGACCCTCGCCGAGCCGCTCCTGCAGCTGCATGAAGAGTTCACGCGCGGTTCCCGTGGGCACATCGCGGGCGTAGCGCGCCTCCCACTCCCGCACACGGCCCTCGGCCTGCTGGCGCAGCGCCTCGGTCTGGACGAGCTGCTGCTGCAGGGCCGCGATCGTGCGCCGCTGCTGCTCGATCTCGCTTCGCAGCGCATCGGTCTCGACCTGGGCGAGGCGACTGCCGGACTCGTAGGCGAGCGCCCCCAGCAGCACGAGCCCGCCCAGGATCGCGAAGAAGGTGAACAGCCGCGCGCGTCTGCGCCTCCGCTCGGCGCGGCGTGCATCGCGCAACCCCAGACTCATCGGTTCCTGTCGTCCCCTTGCCTCGTCCGTCGGGTCGCTTGTAGCACCCGGCCGCCGCGATGGGCACCGCCGGGCCGCCGGCGCAACGGCCGCGCCGGGCGCAGCCCAGAATCTCGGGATTGGGCTTCCCGCCCCCCCCGGAGGCGGGTGTATAGCCCAGGCCCGTGACCACGCCCGAAGGGGCCGACGGCCCCGCATCCCGCGCCGCTCCTACCCGTCGCGCACCCCGCCTGGGGCTGATCCCGGCGGCGCTCGGCGTCGTCTACGGCGACATCGGCACAAGCCCGCTCTATGCGCTGCGTGCCGCCCTGACGCAGACGCCCGGGGTGGCGCCGGTGCCGGGGGACATCCTCGGCGTGTTGAGCCTGGTCGTCTGGGCGCTGATCCTGGTGGTGACCGGCAAGTACATCACCGTGATGATGCGCGCCGACAACCGCGGCGAGGGCGGCATCCTTGCGCTGATGGCGCTGGCGACGCGCAGCCTGCCGGAGGGCCGCATCAAGCGCGCGGCCGTGCTCGTGGGCATCCTCGGCGCCAGCCTGTTCTTCGGCGAGTGCACCATCACGCCCGCGATCTCCGTGCTGGCCGCGATCGAGGGGCTCAACGTGGTCGATCCGACCTTCGAGCGCCTGGTGGTGCCGCTCTCGGTGATCGTGCTGTTCGGGCTGTTCGCGGTCCAGCGCTACGGGACCGGCCGGGTCGGCACCATGTTCGGACCGATCACGGCATGCTGGTTCGTCGCGATCGGCGCGCTCGGCGTGTCGGGGATCGCGGCCAACCCGACCGTGCTGCAGGCGCTCAGCCCACATCACGCGGTGCGGTTCTTCGCCCACCACGACATCTCGGGGTTCCTCGTGCTCGGCGCAGTGATCCTGGTCGTGACCGGGGCGGAAGCGCTGTTCGCCGACATGGGCCATCTCGGCCGCACGCCGATTCGCATCGCGTGGCTCATGCTCGTGCTGCCCGCGCTTACGCTCAACTATTTCGGCCAGGGTGCGTTGCTGCTGGACGATCCCTCGGCGATCGCCAATCCGTTCTACCG
Organism: uncultured Elioraea sp.; assembly: GCA_937995555.1. Taxonomy (GTDB): domain Bacteria; phylum Pseudomonadota; class Alphaproteobacteria; order Acetobacterales; family Acetobacteraceae; genus Elioraea. The sequence continues at coordinate 5,807 of CALKJX010000091.1, read as the reverse complement.
TCTGGCGCCGGAGTGGCTCCGCCTTCCCCTCGTGCTGCTCGCGACCGCCGCGACCATCATCGCGAGCCAGGCGGTCATCTCGGGCGCCTATTCGATCGCGCGCCAGACCATGCAACTCGGCTTCTGTCCGCGCCTGACGGTGCGCCATACCTCGGGCGAGGAGCGCGGGCAGATCTACATGCCGCAGGTGAACGCGGCGCTGCTGATCGCGGTGCTGCTGCTGGTGCTCTCGTTCCGCACCTCGGACGGCCTCGCCGCGGCCTACGGGCTTGCCGTCAGCGGCACATTCACCGCGGGCTCGCTGCTCGGCTTCCTGGTCGCGCGCCGCGTCTGGGGCTGGAGCTGGGCGGTGACGGGTGCACTGTTCGGGCTGTTCCTGACGATCGATCTTGCCTTCGTCGGCTCGACGCTGCTGAAGATCCGGGACGGTGGGTGGTTCCCGCTGACGCTCGGGCTGGTGCTGTTCGCGCTGATGACGAGCTGGAAGCGCGGGCGGGATCTCATCTTCGATCGCTGGCGCACCGACAGCCTGCCGCTCGCCTCGTTCCTCGCGCGGCTGCCGCAGAGCCGCACCATCCGCGTGCCGGGCACGGCGGCATTCATGACCGGCAATCCGGATTACGTGCCGAACGCGCTCCTGCACAACCTGAAGCACAACAAGGTGCTGCACGAGCGCGTGCTGTTCATCACGGTGCTGACCGACGACATCCCGGTGGTGCCGGCGGAGCGTCGTGTGATTGTGGAGCAGCTTGCCCCGGGCATTCACCGGGTGATCCTGCACTATGGCTTCATGGAGAGTCCCAACATCCCGCGCGCGCTGGCCGAGTTGAAGGCGCACGGGATCGACGCCGATCCGATGCAGGTGAGCTTCTTCCTCGGCCGCGAGGTGGTGGTGCCGGCGCAGGTGCCGAAGATGCCGTTCTGGCGGCACTGGCTGTTCCTGGTGATGGCGCGCAATGCCGTGCCCGCGACGGAATTCTTCCGCATCCCCTCGGACCGCGTGGTGGAGCTGGGAGTCCGGGTGGCGATCTAGCCGGCGCGTCGGTTCATGGAATGGGGGCGCGGGGGAAGGGCATCGGTCCCGTCGCGCTCGCGATCGGGTCCCCTTCCGGCCCTTCCCCCACAGGACTACATCCTGTCCATGGCCACCCTGTTCGACAAGCTCTGGCAAGCCCACCGCATCGCCGCTGCCGGCGGCGGCCAGGACCTGATCCACATCGACCGCATCCTGCTGCACGATCTCTCGGGCGCGCGTGCGCTCGGCGAGGTTGCCGAGAAGGGTTATCGGGTTCCCCACCCCGAGCTCGCCTTCGCCACCCCTGACCACGCGGTGGCGACCGCGCCCGGCCGCACGGCCGAAACCTTCGCGCGCGGCACGGCAGGGGTGGCGATGCTGCGTGACGGGGCCAACCGCCACGGCATCCGGCTCTTCGATCTCGGCCAGGACGGCCAGGGCATCGTGCATGTGATGGGGCCGGAGCTCGGCATTGTGCTGCCCGGGCTGACGGTGGTCTGTGGCGACAGCCACACCTGCACGAATGGCGGGCTCGGCGCGCTGGCCTTCGGCGTCGGCAGTTCCGAGCTGACGCACGCGCTCGCCACCCAGACGCTGAGGCTCGCGAAGCCGAAGTCGATGCGAGTGCGGTTCGAAGGCGTGTTCCCGCGCGGCACGACGGCGAAGGATGCCGTGCTGCACGCGATCGGGGCCTTGGGCGCCGGCGCGGGTACGGGGTACGCGATCGAGTGGGCGGGCAGCGCAGTGCGCGCGCTGCCGGTGGAGCAGCGGCTGACGCTCTGCAATCTCTCGATCGAGATGGGCGCACGCATGGGCTTCATCGCCCCCGACGAGACGGTGTTCGAGTGGATCGCCGGGCGCGATTTCGCCCCCAAGGGCGCGGCGTGGGAGGCGGCAGTGGCGGCGTGGCGCGCGTTGCGCAGCGACGACGACGCGCGCTTCGACGCCGATCACGCGATCGATGCCGGTACCATCGCGCCGCAGGTGACCTGGGGCACGAGCCCCGAACACGTGATCGCGGTCGATGCGCCCATTCCCGCGCCGGACGCTGCGCCGGATGAGGTGCGCCGCAAGGCCTGGGCGGACGCGCTTGCGTATCAGGGGCTCGTGCCCGGACGCCCGCTCGCCGGTACCGCGGTGGACTGGGTGTTCATCGGATCCTGCACCAATGCGCGACTGTCCGATCTGCGCGAGGCGGCCGCGATCGTGCGCTCGCGCCGCGTCGCCGCGGGGGTCGCGGCCTGGGTCGTGCCGGGCAGCGTGCGTGTGAAGCAGGCGGCGGAGGCCGAGGGACTCGACCGTGTGTTCCGCGAGGCGGGGTTCGATTGGCGCGAGCCGGGCTGTTCGCTCTGCGTGGCGGCGAACGGCGAGGCGGTGCCGCCGGGTGCCCGCTGCGTCTCGACCTCGAACCGGAACTTCGTCGGCCGGCAGGGCAAGGGCGCGCGGACGCATCTCGCGAGCCCGGCCATGGCGGCGGCGGCGGCGGTGACGGGCCGCATCACCGACATCCGCAAGCCGTTCTGAGAATGGAACCGTTCACCACCGTCACCGGACCGGCCGCGCCCTTGCTGCGTGCCAATATCGACACCGACGTGATCATCCGCGTCGAGCGTCTGGTCGGCACCACGCGCGAGAGCATGGGCGCGCATGCCTTCGAGATCTGGCGCCGCAGGCCCGACGGCACCGAGGATCCGGAGTTCGTGCTGAACCGGAAGGAATTCCGCGGTGCGCCGATCCTGCTCGCGGGGGCCAATTTCGGCTGCGGATCGAGCCGCGAGGGCGCGGTCTGGGCGCTGGCGGGGATGGGCGTGCGCGCGGTGATCGCGCCCTCCTTCTCCGACATCTTCCGCAACAACGCGTTCCAGAACGGGCTGCTGCCGGTGGTACTGGACGAGACGACGGTGCGCGCGATCGCGGCACAGGTGGAGGCCGCGCCGGGCAACGCGCGCGTCACCGTCGATCTCGAGCGCGAGGTGGTGATCGCGCCCGACGGCACGGTGCATTCCTTCGCCATCGACCCGGCACGGCGCGAGACCCTGCTCGCCGGCCTCGACGATATCGGGCTCACGTTGCGCGCAGCCGATGCGATCGCCGCCTGGCAGCGGGCCGACCGCGCCGCACGGCCCTGGGCATGGCACGTCGTGCCGCAGCAACGGACATGACCGATCCTTAATTGCCTCTCCTCCGACCGGTAACCCGCCGCGGCGCAACATCATGCCGTTACGGACGATGCGCCTTTCCCGGCAGGCCGTCGTCTCAAAGGCGGGCCGGCGGCAGACCAACCTCCCAGCCGCCGGCCCGTTTTCTTTTGCCCCGCATCCGTGGCACACTCCCGCGAGGGAAAGGGCAAACCTCGATCCTGATGGCGTGAGCAGCGTCGAAATATTCTCGCGGGCCACCGACGACACGCTCTGGGCGGTTGTCGCCACGGTGGCCAAAACGGACCGGATCGCCGAGGTCTTCCGCACGCGCGCGGCCGCACTCGAGGATTGCGCCTGGCGGCTGCAACAGGTGCGGGACTACGAGCATCTGCTGCGGCGGAACAAGCAGCCCGTGCCGCACTACTCGGTGGCGCCGATCAGGCGGACGGATCTGCCGCGCCGTTGGCGGCCGCTGCCGGCGCTGGGGTTCCTGTACGGCGGACTGGCGTAGGCGCCACTCCGGCGGCGATCCACCAGGACGGCTGCACGGCGCGCAGCGCACGGGCGGCGTCAGCAGCAGCGGCGTCATCGTCGAACAACGCGAAGCAGGTCGCGCCGGAGCCGCTGAGCCGCGCGAGATGCGCCCCGGGCAGGGCGCGCAGCGCGTCGAGCACCGTGGCGATCGGCGGACAGAGCGCGATCGCCGCCGGTTCGAGCGCGTTGCGGCAGCGTGCGAGGTCGCGCGCCATCGTCGCCGCGTCCGGCCACGATCCGGGCAGCGTGGCCGGGCTGTCGAAGCCGCCGCTGCGGGCGGCGAACACCGCGGCGGTCGCGAGCGCGACGCCGGGATTGGCGAGCAGCAGCCCGAAGCGCGGCAGCGCCGGCGCGGCGGCGATGCGCTCGCCGATGCCGCCCATCCGCGCCGGCTGCCCGTGCACGCAGACGGGAATGTCCGAGCCGAGCCCGGCGCCCAGTGCGGCGAGCCGGTTGGTGCCGAGACCAAGCCGCCAGAGCCGGTCGAGTGCGCGCAGCGCCGCGGCCGCGTCCGCCGACCCGCCGCCGATCCCGGCGGCGACCGGCAACGCCTTGGTCAGCGTCAGACGCGCGCCCCGCGCCGTGCCCGTCTCCCTCGCGAGTGCCTGCGCCGCGCGCAGCACCAGATTGTCCGGCCCAGCAAGGGCGTCGCCGAACGGACCATCGACCGCGAGTGACATCGTCTCGTCCGGTTCGGCGCGCAGCGTGTCGGCGGGTGCGGCGAACACCACCAGGCTGTCGAGCGTGTGATAGCCGTCCGGGCGCCGGTCGAGGACGTGCAGGAACAGGTTGACCTTGGCGTGCGCCGTCTCGGTGACGCTCACGCTCAGCGCGGGGTGGGGGGCGCCTCGCCCGGGCCGGCGCCGGAAGCGACATTCGCGGGCGGCAGCACCAGGCCGTCGCGCAGCTTGGCCTCGATCCTCGGGATCTCCTCGGGCTCCGGATTGAGGTTCAGCGCGCGGCGCCACTGGAACTGCGCCTCGTTCTGGCGTCCGACCATCCAGTAGGCGTCGCCCAGATGGTCGTTGATCACCGGGTCGCGCGGCACCAGCTCGACCGCGCGTTCGAGCCAGCGCACGGCGCCGCGGTAGTCGCCCATGCGGAACAGCACCCAGCCGAGGGAGTCGATGATGTGCCCGTCATGCGGGCGAAGCTCCACCGCGCGCTCGATCATGCGCTTCGCACGCGCGAGCTCACGGCCCTGATCCGCCCAGGTGTAGCCGAGATAGTTCAGCACGTAGGGCTGGTCCGGTGACAGTTCGAGCGCCTTGAGGAAATCGGCCTCGGCGCGCGGCCAGTCCTTCGTACGCTCATGCGCGATGCCGCGGGCGTAGTAGAGCGTCCATTGCCGCCGCTCGGGCGGCCCGAGGCGTTCCACCGCGCGGTCATAGGCGCGCGCGGCCTCGGCGAAGCGCTGCCGGCCGCGCAGGATGTCGCCCATGCGCGCGAACGGCTCGGCGCGCGTCGGATCGTCAGCGGCGAGCGCCTCCAGCTCGCCAATCGCCGCCTCCGTACGGTCGAGCCGGTCGAGCACCATCGAGAGCCGCACGCGCGCCGCCGGCGCATAGGGGCTGTCGCGGCGGACGCGCGCCAGCATTCCGGCCGCCGCCTCGTAGCGCCGGTCGGTCTCCAGCAGGTCGGCGACCATCAGCTTCGCGGCCGGGAAATCCGGCCGCAGCAGAAGGGCGACCCGCAGCAGCAGGAGGGCGAACTCGCTCGCCTCCTGCTGGCGCAGCGCCCCGCCGAGGGTCAGCAGCGCCTCGGCCATGCCGTCGGCGGCCGTGCCGACCGGGCGGCGCTCCAGGTCGCGCAGCAGCCGCGCCTCGACCATGGCGATGTCGTCGGAGCCGGCGGCGATCTCGGCGAGGAGGCGGCGCGCGTCCTCGAGCCGGCCCTGGCGCGCGGCGAAGCTTGCCTGGATCTCAGCCGCGCGCAGACTCGCCCCGCTCTCGGCGGCGGCGATCCCGTACCAGCGTTCGGCCTCGCGCGGCCGGTCGGCGAGATCGGCGATCAGCCCCGCATGCAGCGCGAAGGCGCCGCGGAACCGCGCACCGTCGGCCAGCGGGCGGAGCGTGGCCAAGGCCTGCTCCCAATGCCCGCGCCCGGCCTGGGCCCAG
>CALKJX010000090.1 GCA_937995555.1 uncultured Elioraea sp. | reverse complement strand
GGGCGACTTGTCGGCCGAGACGACGATCTGCTTGCCGGCATCCACCAGCGCGTTGAAGGTGTGGAAGAACTCCTCCTGCGTGCTGTCCTTGCCGATCAGGAACTGCAGGTCGTCGATCATCAGCACATCGACGCCGCGCAGGGTCTCCTTGAACTCGACCGACGACTGGCTGCGGATCGCGGCGATGAACCGGTACATGAACTTCTCGGCCGACATGTAGGCGACCGAGCGCGACGGTGCGCGATCGCGGATCGCCCAGGCGATCGCGTGCATCAGGTGGGTCTTGCCCAGGCCCACGCCGCCGTAGAGGAACAGCGGATTGAAACCGGCGAGCGGTCCACCTTCGGCGACGCGGCGGGCGCAGGCATAGGCGAACTCGTTCGGCTTGCCGACCACGAAACTGCCGAAGGTGAAGCGCGGATCGAGCGGTCCGGTCAGTTCGCTGCGGGCATCGATGCGCATGCCATCGACGCGTGCGGTCTCGGCCGGTCGTTGCGGTGGCGGCAGGGGCGCCGAGATGGTGGGCGCCGCCATGGTGGGAGGCGGCGCGACCGGTTCGGCCAGGCCCGTCGGTGCCGCGCCGATGCGCAGTTCGACGCGGCGGATGCGCGCGTTCTCGGCCGCCCAGAGCGCGCGCAGCCGGTCGCCGTAATGCGCGCGCACCCAGTCGCGCAGGAAACGCGTCGGCAGAACGATGGTGACCTCGTCCTCGGTCACCTCCGCCAGCGTCATCTGGCGCAGCCAGGTGCGGTACTCGACCTCGCCGACCTCATCGCGCAGACGCCCGCGCACGCGTGCCCATTGTCCTCCGATCTCACCGTCGATCCGCGACACGAGCAGTCCGCCTCTTTCCACGGTTCCAATCCGCACGCTGGTGGCGATGAGGTCGCGGTTGGCGCGCTCGAATTCTCGGGCGATCCGGTCCCGCCATCGCAAGAGGAGGTTTTTAGAGAACTCGACAGGGCGGATGCAAATGATTATTTGCGGTGATGTTACGTTTCAAAGACAAGCCCTAAGTTGTTGTTCGTCGTTACTTGGGCATGCCTGAACCACACGGGCCGCTCACGGCCCCGCTCCCCACGGGCCGCTTACGGCCCCGCGCCCCGATTGCCTGCAAGCCTAGACCGCGTCGTGGTGACGGGCAACGGGGGCGAAACGCGAACCGCGCGCGCGTGCGCGACACGCACGCGATGTGTCAGCCCTGCGCGCCGATCGCCTTGATGCGCTTCGAAAGCCGCGACAGCTTGCGCGCCACAGCGTTGCGATGCACGAGCCCCTTCGACGAGGCGCGCATCAGCTCGGGCGTGAGCGTGCTGAGCGCGCTACGCGCATCGTCCTGTGCCCCGCCCGCGATCGCTCGCTCCACCTTCTTCACGAAGGTGCGCAGCCGCGCCTGCGCCGACTTGTTCCGCGCGGTGCGCTTCGCGATCTGCCGGATGCGCTTGTTCGCCGAAGCCGTGTTCGCCATGGGTCGTCCGTCCGCAAAGGGATGTGCCGCCGCGGGGCGTGCCCGCGACGGAAGCCGGGGTTCCTACACGCCCGTCCCGGACCCGTCAAGGCGAGGGCGCAAGCCCGCTTAACGGTGGGAGAAAACGGCCTTTCGCTTCTCGGCGAAGGCTGCCATGCCCTCCTTCTGGTCGGCGAGCGCGAAGCAGGACTGGAACAGGCGACGTTCGAACCGCACACCTTCGGAGAGTGTCGTCTCGAATGCGCGGTTCACGGCATCCTTCGCCATCGCCACCGCAGGGCGCGAGAGCCCGGCGATCCGTTCCGCGACCTTCACCGCCTCCTCCACCAACGCGGCGGCCGGCACGATCCGCGAGACCAGTCCCGCGCGCTCGGCCTCCTCGGCGTCCATCATGCGGCCGGTGAGGATCATCTCCATCGCCTTCGACTTGCCGACCGCGCGCGTCAGGCGCTGCGTGCCGCCCGCGCCGGGAATCACGCCGAGGTTGATCTCCGGCTGGCCGAACTTCGCCGTATCCGCGGCGAGGATGACATCGCACATCATCGCCAGCTCGCACCCGCCACCGAGCGCGAACCCCGCCACCGCCGCGATCACCGGCTTTCGGACCGTCAGCACCGTCTCCCAGCGATTGCCGATGAAGTCGTCGGTCACGACATCGATGAAGTCCCTGTCCTTCATCTCCTTGATGTCGGCGCCGGCGGCGAATGCCTTCTCGCTGCCGGCGAGCACGATCGCGCCGACGGCCTCATCCGCATCGAACGCGCGCAGCGCGCTGCCGAGTTCCACCATCAGCTGATCGCACAGCGCGTTCAGCGCCTTCGGCCGGTTGAGCGTGATCAGGCCCACCGCGCCGCGCGTCTCGACCAGGATCATCTCGTAGGCCATGGAACCTCCTTGGCGGATGCTGCGTCGCGGCAAGGCCTACTCAACGCTGGGTGCGAGGGCAATAGAATGTGCTGCGCCCCCCCTGCACCTCAACCTTGATGCCGCTGCACGCGGGCGGGCCTGGGCAGCGCTCGCAGGGCTCGCCGGCGCGGCCGTAGACCTTCCAGGCGTGTTGGAAATAGCCCAGTTCGCCGCTCGCCTGCCGATAGTCGCGCAACGACGACCCACCCGCCGCGATCGCCTCCGCGAGCGTATCCTTGATCGCCGGCACCAGGCGTTCGGCACGCGCACCCGCCACGGTGTGCGCCGAGCGCTTCGGCGAGATCCCCGCACGGAACAGCGCCTCGCACACATAGTTGTTGCCGAGCCCGGCGACCGTGCCCTGGTCCATCAGCGCTGCCTTGATCGGCGTGCGTCGTCCCTTCAGCGCCGCCGACAGCACGGCCGGCGTGAACGCATCGTCGAGCGGCTCCGGCCCGAGTCCGGCGAGCCGCGGATGCGTCGCTTCCTTGTCCGTGTCCATCACATCGAGACTGCCGAACCGCCGCGGATCGACGAACCCGACACGCCAGCCCCGCTCGGTCTCGATCACCACATGCTCGTGGGCCACGGTGGGCGCGGTCTCGCCCGGCGCGGTCAGGGTCACGCGCCCCGACATGCCGAGATGCCAGAGCAGCGTCCGTCCGCCCTCGATCCGCATCAGGATGTACTTGCCCCGACGCGCGAACCCGATCACCCGCCTGCCGACCAGCGCCTGGCCCAGCCCCGGCGGCAAGGGCCAGCGCAGATCCGCGCGCTTCACCGCGACGCGCGCGATCCGCTCCCCCGTCAGCCGCGCGGCCAGGCCGCGCATCACCGTCTCGACCTCCGGCAGCTCCGGCATGCCCGCTCCCTCGCGCTGACCGGGCGAGGAGGCTAATCTCCGCTCCGATGACCGACAACGCCACCACCCATTTCGGCTTCCGTACCGTGCCCACCGAGGCGAAGAAGGGCCTCGTGCGCGACGTGTTCGAGTCGGTGGCACCCCGCTACGACCTGATGAACGACCTCATGAGTCTCGGCATCCATCGGGTCTGGAAGCGCATCTTCGTCACCACGCTCGGCCCGCGCGCGTCGATGCGGCTGCTCGACCTCGCGGGCGGCACCGGCGACATCACCTTCGCGGCACTCGAACGCGGCTGCGGCCATGCGGTGCTCTCCGACATCAACCCTGCCATGCTGCGTATCGCCGAGGAGCGCGCCGTCGAGCGCGGCCTGATCGGGCGGATGGAGATCCTCTGCGCCGACGCCGAACGCCTGCCGCTGCCGGACAACGGCTTCGATGCCGTCACCATCGCCTTCGGGCTGCGCAACTGCACCGACATCGATGCCGTGCTGCGCGAAGCACACCGCGTGCTGAGGCCGGGCGGACGGTTCCTCTGCCTGGAGTTCTCGCGCGTCACCGTCGCCGCACTCGCGCCCGTCTACGACGCCTACTCGTTCAACGTGCTTCCGTTGCTGGGACGTATCGTCGCCAAGGACGAGCAGGCCTACCGCTACCTCGCCGAGAGCATCCGCCGATTCCCGCCGCAGCCGGAACTGGCGAGACGGATGAAGGCCGCCAATCTCGAACGCGTCACCTGGCGTGACCTCTCGGGCGGGATTGCCGCCATCCACTCGGGTTGGAAGCTGTGAGCGGGGTAAAGGGCCGCAAGGCCCTTGCCCCCGTACCCCCGATCCCATGAACCGTTCGCTGCTGCTGATCATTTCGGGCTCGATCGCCGCCTACAAGGCGCTGGAACTCGCACGCCTCGCCCGCAAGGACGGCTTCGGCGTCACCAGCCTGCTCACCGACGCCGGCGCACGTTTCGTCACGCCGCATGCGCTGGCCGCGATCACGGGCACCCGCGTGTTCGGCGACCTCTGGTCGCTCGAAGACGAGACCCACGCCGGGCACATCCGCCTCGCCCGCGACCACGACCTGATCGTCGTCGCGCCCGCCTCAGCCGATCTGATCGCCAGGATGGCGCTCGGGCTGGCCGACGATCTCGCCTCGACCGTGCTGCTCGCCACCACCCGACCGATCCTGCTAGCCCCCGCGATGAACCCCACCATGTGGATGCACCCCGCGACGCAGGCGCATGTCGCCACGCTGCGCGCGCGCGGCGTCACCCTCGTCGGCCCCGCCGAAGGCGAGATGGCCGAACCGGAATCAGGCCCCGGCCGCCTGGTCGAACCAGCCGAGCTCCTCGCTGCGATCCGTGCCGCCCTCGCCGCCGGCCCGCTCGCCGGCCGGCACGCCCTTGTCACCTCGGGCCCGACCCACGAGGCGATTGACCCCGTGCGCTACATCGCCAACCGCTCCTCCGGTCGCCAGGGCCACGCCATCGCCGCCGCGCTCGCCGCCCTCGGCGCACGCGTCACCCTCGTCTCGGGGCCCGTCCAGATCCCCGACCCGCCCGGCGTGACGGTCCGCCGTGTCGAGAGCGCGCGCGACATGCTCGCCGCCTGCGAAGCGGCACTTCCCGCGGACATCGCCGTCTGCGCCGCCGCGGTCGCTGACTGGCGCCCCGCGACCGGTCAGGGGCAGAAGATCAAGAAGGTGCCCGGCGAGGCGCCGCCGCCGCTCGCGCTGGCCGAGAACCCCGACATCCTCGCGACCCTCGCCAGGCCAGGACCGCAACGGCCGGCACTCGTCGTCGGTTTCGCTGCCGAGACAAATGACGTGATCGCGCACGCAGAGGCGAAGCGCGCGCGCAAGGGCTGCGACTGGATCGTCGCCAACGATGTCTCCGGCGACGTGATGGGTGGGATCGAGAACGCGGTGCACATCGTGACCGCCGAAGGCGTGGAGGACTGGCCGCGGATGAGGAAGGACGAGGTCGCGCGCAGGCTCGCCGCACGCATCGCTGCGGTGTTCGCATGACGGTGCGCGTTGCGGTCACGCGCCTGCCGCATGGCGCCGATCTGCCGCTGCCCTCCTACGCGACCGCACATGCCGCCGGCATGGACCTGCTCGCGGCCGTCACCGCGCCGGTCACACTGCTGCCCGGGGCGCGCGCGCTCATCCCGACCGGGATCGCGATCGCGCTGCCGCCCGGCTACGAGGCGCAGGTGCGCGCGCGCTCCGGCCTCGCGCTCCGGCATGGCATCTGCATGGCGAACGGCGTCGGCACCATCGATGCCGATTATCGCGGCGAGGTCGGCGTGATCCTTCTCAATGCCGGCGAGGCGCCGTTCACCATCGAGCGCGGTATGCGCATCGCCCAGATGGTGATCGCCCGCCACGAGGTCGCCAGCTGGGACGAACGCGAGACCCTCGATGATACCGCGCGCGGATCTGGCGGGTTCGGCAGCACCGGCGCCTGAGAGTCGAAACGGGAGAACACGATGCCGATCTATGCCCTCAATGACCTCGTGCCGCGCCTGCCGGCACCAGGCCGGTTCTGGGTCGCCCCCGATGCACAGGTGATCGGCGAGGTGATCCTGGACGAGGACGTCAACATCTGGTTCGGCGCCGTGCTGCGCGGCGACAACGAGCCGATCACGATCGGCGCGCGCTCGAACATCCAGGAAGGCGCGATGCTGCACGCCGATCCGGGTTTCCCGTGCACGGTCGGCGTGGGGGTGACGGTCGGGCATCATGCGATCCTGCATGGCTGCACGGTCGGCGACGGGGCGCTGATCGGCATGGGTGCGACGGTGCTCAACGGCGCCAGGATCGGGCCAGGCTGCCTCGTCGGCGCGAACGCCCTCGTCACCGAGGGCAAGGAGTTCCCGGAGAACTCCATGATCCTCGGCAGCCCCGCGAAGCTAGTGCGGACGCTCGATCCCGAGGCGGCGGCGCGGCTGCGCCGGTCGGCGGAGCACTACGTCGCCAATGCCCGCCGCTTCGCCGCGGGGCTGAAGCGGATCGACTGAGCGCGCCGAGGGGTCGAGAACGGCCGCCCGCCTCCCCATCTGCATCACGTCATGGATTTCCGCGAAGACCAGATCCAGCGCTACGCGCGCCACATCCTGCTGCCCGAGATCGGCGGCACGGGGCAAGCCAAGCTCCTGGCCGCGCGCGTGCTGATCGTCGGTGCGGGCGGGCTCGGCTCGCCCGTGCTGCTCTATCTCGCCGCTGCCGGCATCGGAACGATCGGCCTGATCGACGACGATGTGGTCGATCTCTCCAACCTGCAGCGTCAGATCGCGCACACCACTGATCGGCTCGGCGTGGCGAAGGTGGAGAGTGCGGCGCAGGCCGCGCGCGCGCTCAACCCGGACGTCGTGATCGAGACGCATCGCGTGCGCCTCACGCCGGCCAACGCGCTCGATCTGGTACGCCGTTACGACATCGTCTGCGACGGCTCCGACAATTTCGCCACCCGGTTCCTCGTCGCCGATGCCTGCCACCTCGCCGGGCGCACGCTCGTCTCGGCGGCGGTGCTGCGCTTCGAGGGACAGGTGTCAACGTTCAAGAGCCATCTCGGTCCGCCGCATCCCTGCTACCGGTGCCTGCATCCCGAGCCTCCGCCTGACGGCCTCGTGCCGACCTGCGCCGAGGCCGGCGTGTTCGGCGCGGTCACCGGCGTGCTCGGCGCGCTCCAGGCCACCGAGACGCTGAAGGAGATCGCGGGGGTGGGCGAGGGGCTCTCGGGGCGGCTGATCCTCTGGGATGCGCTCTCGGCGACCTTCCGCACCGTGCGCCTCAAGCGCGACCCCGCCTGTGCGCTGTGCGGCGACCGTGCGACCATCCGCGATCTCACTCACCACGCCCCCCTCCAGGCACAGGCATGCGCTCTCTGAGCATGAGCATCTTCGACCCGCCGCCTATCCACCCGCCGCCGCCCGCGCCGCTCGGCGTGCTGCTGATCTCCGGCACCTACGAGCGCGCGCACTACGCGCTGGTCGTCGCCACGGCTGCCGCCGCGGTCGGCCGGCCGGTGACGCTGTTCGCCACCAATGGCGGCTGCCGCGCCTTTCTCGGCCCCGCGGCCGACGGCACGCCGGGCTGGGCCGCGCTCGAGGCGCACGGACTCGGTTCCGCGCGCGGCGCGCTTGCGCGCGATGCCAGGCTGCGCGAGCAGGGGGTCGCCGGCTTCGCCGAGCTGCTCGCCTCCGCGGCCGAGCTCGGCGTGCGGCTGGTCGTCTGCGATGCGGGGCTGAAGGCCGAGGGTCTCAGGCCCGAGCAGCTCGACGCGACGCTGAACGGCGAGGTCGCCGGCGTGGTCACATTCCTGGCAGAGACCGAGGCCGGACAGATCATCACCCTTTGACACGGCGCGGCGACGCTTGGCACATCGAGGCGATGCCTCGGATGCTCCTGGTGCTGGCGGTGCTGCTGCTTCCCGGCGTCGCGACGGCGGAGACGCTCACCCTGCCGGTGCCGCCGGCGATGCCGGAGCGGCCCCCACCCGCGCCGATGACCGAGCCGCCGGCGCAGACGACGGGATCGGTGACCGGCCGCCCGCTGCCGCGCTTCGCCAGCCTGCGCGCGAGCGAGATCAACCTGCGCGCGGGCCCGGGCACGCGTTTCCCGGTCGAGTGGACCTATACTCGTGCCGGATTGCCGGTCGAGATCGTGCG
>CALKJX010000089.1 GCA_937995555.1 uncultured Elioraea sp. | reverse complement strand
CGAGGCGCTCGGCCGCCGCTCGCGCGGCGAGGGGCCGGTGACGCGGCTCGCGATCGCCGATCTCGAGATGGACCTGCTGGCGCGCAGCGTGAAGCGCGCGGGCCGCACGATCGAGCTGCAGCCGCGCGAGTTCCGCCTGCTCGAGTTCCTGCTGCGCAATGCGGGGCAGGTGGTGACGCGCACCATGCTGCTCGAGGCGGTGTGGGACTACCATTTCGATCCGCAGACGAACGTGATCGACGTGCATGTCTCGCGGCTGCGCCAGAAGATCGATCGCGGCTTCGCCTTCCCGCTGATCCACACCGTGCGCAACGCCGGCTACATGCTGCGCGCGGACCAGTGAGTCGGTCCGCGCATCCGCCGAAGCGCGCGGCCGACAGGCCGCTGCTTAGGCTGGTGCGCTCGCTCGGCTTCCGGATCGCGGCATTGCATGCGGTGCTGCTGATCGCCTCGGGCGCGGCGCTGGGCGGATTCTTCTGGTGGAACACGGCCGGCTACCTGAACCGCCAGGTGGACCAGTCGCTGCGCAACGACGTCGCGCTGATGACCGCGCGCTTCGAGGACGGCGGCATCGACGCGATCATCCGCACGATCGCGCAGCGGCTCGCCGAGGATTCGGACGAGGAGGAGGTCTTCCTGCTGATCGGCCCGGACGGTCGATCGCTGGCCGGCAATCTCGAGTCCTGGCCCGCCGGCGTGCCGCTCGACGCGCAATGGATCGAGGCGCCGATCCAGCATGACGGCATCACCTCCGCCGGGCGCCTCTACGGCATGGAGCTCGGCGGCGGCTACCGCCTGATCGTCGGGCGCGATGTCGCCAACCGGCTGCGTCTGCGCGAGCTGGTCGCCGATGCGGTGCTGTACGGATCGGCGCTGGCCGTGCTGCTGGCGGGGCTCGGCGGCGTGCTGGTGCAGCGGGTGTTGCAGCGGCGGATCGACCAGGTGGCGGTGACGGCGGTGGCGATCGGCCACGGCGACCTGTCGCGCCGCGTGCCGCTGACCGGCGCCGACGACGAGTTCGATGAGCTCGCGCGCATCTTCAACGGCATGCTCGACCGCATCGGCGGGCTGATGGACGGCGTGCGGCAGGTCTCGAACGCGATCGCGCACGATCTGCGCACGCCGATCGCGCGCACGCGCGCGCGGCTCGAGGAGTCGCAGCGCGAGGCGACGGACGAGGGCGAGCTGCGCGCAGCGATGGAGCGCGGCATCGCCGAGCTCGACGGCATCATCGCGGTGTTCCAGGCGATCCTGCGCATCGCCGAGATCGAAGCCGGCGCACGCCGCTCCGCCTTCGCGCCGTTCGATCTCTCGGCGCTGCTCGCCGATGCGGCCGAACTCTACGAGGCCGTGGCGGAGGAGAAGGAGGTCCGGCTGGAGGCTGCGCCCACGGCCGGGCTCGCCATGGTCGGGGATCGCGACCTCGTGCTGCAGGCGGTCGCGAACCTGCTGGACAACGCGATCAAGTTCACCCCGCCGGGTGGTCGCGTGCAGCTCGCCGCCGTGCGCCGCGACGAGGTGGTGGAGATCGTGGTCGCGGATACCGGCCCGGGAATCCCAGAAACCGAACGCCCGCGTGTGACGGAACGCTTCTATCGCGCCGAGACGAGCCGGGGCACGCCGGGCTCGGGCCTCGGGCTGACGCTGGTCGAGGCGGTCGCGCATCTGCACACCGGCACGCTCGAGTTCGGGGGCGACCCGGACGGGGGGCCGGGCCTGCGCGCGGTGCTGCGTCTCTCGTCCGGCGAGGTTCCCCGGCACGGACGCGCGGGCGAGGTGCAGCGGCGGCGCGCCGCGAGCGTTGCGCAGGAGGCACGCCTGGAGCGCGTGCCGGCCGCGGCGACGATGGGCGGGCGGACATCGGGCTGAAACACGGCGGACGCAAACAACGCGGCCGTGCAACGTTTCGGAGCCCCGGTGCGTGTCCAAGCTGCCTCTGCTGTTCCTCTCGACGGCTGCCGCCTGTCTGCTGGTCGGCGTCGGCCCAGGGATCATGATGGGGATCACCCATGACTTCTCGCTCAGCCCCGTGCATGCGCATCTGAACCTGCTTGGCTGGACATCGCTCGCGCCACTTTGCGGGCCTATCCCGTCCTCCTGCGCGGCCGGGTGCTCGCGTGGGCGCAGCATGGGCTGTCGGCCGGTTCGGCGCTGATCTTCCCGGCCGGCATCTGCCTCGCAGTCACGCAGGACCTGCCGGGCCTCGCAATCGCGGCCTCGCCGGTGTGGTTCGCCGGTGTGGTGCTGTTCCTGGCGCGGCTCGTGCAGTTGCTGGGCACGCGTGACAGCGCGGTGACGACGGTGTCGGCACGACTGAACCCGCTGGCAGGCCAGGGTCGCTTCCGACCTGTCGGAGACGGCTCGGAGGTTTGCCGGCGCGCATCCTCCCCCGATCAGCCGAGTCCTGGTGATCGGGATCTGCGCTCTCTTCTGGGAGTGGAGGCGCCGACCCTCCGCCTCAGGCCGCGACCGGCTCCTTGGCCTCGGCCTTCTCCTCGGGCGCGTCCGCCTCGTAGCCCGGCGGCGGGCGGAAGCCGCGCACCGCCTTCTCCATCAGAGTCGCGAGATGGATCGCGGTGCGATCCTGGTACGGCCCGGCGATGATCTGCACGCCGAGCGGCAACCCGCCCTTGGCGAGCCCGATCGGCGCGACCGCCGCCGGCAGGTAGCAGACGCCGGAGATGCCGGCCCAGAAGAGCTGGGTGGTGGTCGGCTGCGGCTCGCCGTTCACGGTGATCATGCGCTCGTGCCGCTCGCCCTGGTGGTCGTGCGGGAACGCCGTGCCGGCGGCCACCGGGCAGAGCAGCACGTCCCACTCCTTGAAGAACGCCGCCCAGGCCTGGCGCATCCGATGCCGGACCTCGTTGAGCTGCAGCCACACACGATGCGGCAGCGTGTTGCCGCGCGCCATCAGTGCGATGTAGTCGGTCGCGTCCTCGCCGCGCTTCGCCGCCTCCTCGGTCCAGCGCGCGATCTGCTCCGGCGCGAGCCGCGCCGAAGTGGCCGCGCGCAGCAGCAGCACATAGACCTTCCAGAGCTCGGCCATGTCGATGTCGGGCCGCGCGGCGAGATCGACCTTCGCCCCCTCCTTCTTCAGCGGCCGGGCCAGCGCCTCCAGCTTGCCCGCGTATTCCTCGTCCACCGGCGCGACCGGGTCGTTCGCCATGATAGCGATCCGCATCCCCTTAATCCCCGGCAGGCGCGGCTTCGGCAGGCTGAGCTTCCAGCCGGTGGCCTCGATGTCGTCAGGGCCCGCCATCACGTCGAGCGCGACCATCAGGTCGGCGCCGCCGCGCGCGAGCGGGCCGATCACCGAGATGTCGGACGGCGCGATCGTGCCGAGCGACTGGCCGCGCGGCGGGCAGATGCCGTAGCTCGGCTTGTGGCCATAGACGCCGCAGTAATGCGCCGGATTGCGGATCGAGGAGCCGATGTCGGAGCCGATCTCGAGGCCCGTGAGTCCCGCGGCCAGCGCGGCCGCCGAGCCGCCCGAGGAGCCGCCCGGGGTGCGCGTCGGGTCCCAGGGGTTGTTCGTGGTGCCGTAGATCGCGTTGTAGGACTGCCAGTCCGCCAGCATCAGCGGCACGTTCGACTTGCCGAAGATCACCGCGCCGGCATTGCGGAACCGGCTGACCGCCAGCGCGTCCTCCTTGGCGATATTGTCCCTGTAGGCCGGATCGCCCCAGGTGGTTGGCAGGCCCTGGACGTTGAAGCTCTCCTTCACCGTCATCGGCACGCCGTGCAGGGGGCCGGCGATGTCGCCGCGCGCGAGCCGGCGATCCAGCAGCGCGGCATCCTTGCGCGCGCGCTCCACGTCCTGCACGACGATCGCGTTCAGCGCCGGATTGTAGGCCTCGACCCGCTTCAGATAGAGCTCCAGCAGCTCGCTGCTGCTGATCTTCTTCTGGCGGATCATGGCGGCAAGCTTCGTCGCCGACGCGAAAGCGATGTCGTTCATGCGGAGATCTCCCTGAGGCGGTCGGGCACCATCGACCGTGCGGAGCGGTTCGGCAAGCCCGCCTGCCGCATGAGGACCCTGCGCGGGGCGGGAGACTGCCGCGTCCCCCGCCCGCGCCGGGCTAGGTCGTCCGCGTCAGCGTCGCCGGCCCGCCCACAAGGCGCCTGCCCTCGGGGGCGAGCACGACGGACCCGGTGTTGAGGGTCACGACGACGCGGCCGCCGCGTTCCTCGGCTCAGGTGCCGGCGAGGGCCTGGCCGGGCGAGATCGGCGACGGTCGCGAGTCCAGCCGGATTGCCTTGCGGCACGATCAGCCCCTGGGTGCGCGGCCAAGCCGATCGCCACCAGCCGGGCATGCGGCATCCGCGCCTCGATCAGTGGCACGTTCCAGCCGCTACCACCCGGGTCCGGCACATGCAGCGCGGCCAGCACCAAGCAGCACTCGGCCAGCGCGTCGAGCCCGGCGAGCGAGCCCTCGGCGAGAAGTGCGAGTCCGCAGCGGCTTTCGCGCAGCGCCCAGGCCAGCAGCGGGTCGTCCGAGCCGGCGAGGATCGGCGGCTGGTCGGGCGGGGCTGCGCCCTCGACACGGGCCGCCACCCAGGCGGCGAGGGTCGCCAGCGGGACCAGCCAACGCCCGCCGATCCGGGCGCAAGGCACCTCGCGGCAGCGCACCAGGTCGCAGGGCGCGCACCCAGAGAGGCGCAGCGCGGCGGCCGCCTCGTGCAGGGTGAGCAGGTCGAGCACGGCGGTGACTGTACGGCGGTGACTGTGCAGAAACCGGCAGATGCCGGCAAATGCCGCGCGGCTCTTCTCTTGCCGGCGCCGTTCGGCCGGCTGATGTCGTCAAACGCATGGATGAGACGCCCGGTGCACTGCGACTGGCCCTGTCGCTGCTCCTTTCCGCCGATGCCGAACTGCTCGGCCTCGTCGGCCCTAGCCTGCGCGTCAGTCTGAGCGAGGCGGCGATAGGCCTCGCCGCCGGCGTGCCGATCGGCGCGGTACTGGCGATCGGGCGGTTTCCGGGACGCGGGGCGGTGCTCGTGGCGGTCAACGCCCTGCTCGGCCTGCCGCCGGTGGTGGCCGGGCTCGCGGTCTTGCCGGGCTCGGGGTCTATCTGCTGCTGTCGCGCTCCGGCCCGCTCGGCCAGTTCGGTCTGCTGTCCACCCCCACCGCCATGGTGATCGCGCAATCGGTGCTGACCACACCGATCGCCGCGGCGCTGCTGGCAGCACTCCCGGCGGCCGCGCAGCGGCGTTTCATTACCGTCGCCGGCACCACCTCGACCGGGCAGTCCGGGTTGTTCGGCCACATCCTGCCGACCTTCACGGCCAAGACCGGCATCGCGGTGCGCGTGGTCGCCCTCGGCACGGGGCGGACGCTCGATGTCGGCCGGCGCGGCGATGTCGACGTCGTCTTTGTGCATGCCCCCAAAGGCGGGGGTGAGGTTTGTCGCCGAGGGCCACGGCGTGCAGCGGTTTGAGGTCATGTACGACGACTCCGTTATCGTCGGGCCGTCTTCCGACCCGGCCGGCGCCAAGGGCAACGAGGTGGTCGCGGCGCTCAAGCGCATCGCCTCCGCAGAGGCGCCGTTCGCCAGCGGCGCCGACCGCTCCGGCACGCATGCGGCGGAACTGCGCTGCTGGCGCGCGGCCGGGATGGCGGCCAGGGGCGACCGGCGCATGCTCAACCAGTACGGCGTGATGCTGGTATGGCGTGATGCTGGTGAACCCGGAGCGCCACCCGCATGCGAAGGCGACGGATGGGCAAGCGTGCATCGACTGGCTGCTGTCCCGCGCGGGCCAAGCGGCGATCGCGCCGTACGGCGTCAACGGCGAGAGGCTGTCCTTCCCGGGCGCGGCGCGGAAGCCGCGCTACACCTTCGCGGCCGAGGGATCGATCCAGCCGATATTGCCGTCGTCGCGCCGGTACACCACCGCGAGAGAGCCGGTCTTGCGGTCGCGGAACATCAGCACCGGCGCATCGGCGAGATCGAGCCGCATCACCGCTTCGCCCACGGTCAGCGTCTCGATCTCGGTGGGCAGTTCCGCCACCACCGCGGGGTGATCGCCATTCAGCTCCGGCATCTCGCCCTCCGCCGGCTCGGCCTCCGCCGCCGGCCCCGGGCTCAGCACGTATTGGCGGACCTTCTCCGGCCGCTCGCGATGCGCGAGATCGCGCGCGTGGTCGTTCACCTTGCGCCGGTAGCGCCGCAGCCGCTTGCCGAGATGCTCGGCCGCCGCATCGAACGCGGCGTGCGCGTCCTGCGCCTCGCCCTCGCCGCGCAGCACGATGTTGCGCGCGGCGTGCATGGTGATGTCGCACATGAAGAAGGCGCGCGCCCTGGAGAACACCACCTGCGCCTCGAGCGCGTAGTCGAAATACTTGCCAGCGATGTTCCCAAGCTGCTCGGTGACGTAGGTCTGCAGTGCCTCGCCCACATCCACCTGCTTGCCCGAGACCGTGATCTGCATCGCTCGACCCTCATGTCAGGGCGGGCCTTTTGCGAGGCGGCCCGCCGGTTGCGGCCGGCGCGGCACTGGCCGCGTCAGGCCGGGATGGCCTTCTCCCGCCGCCGCTGCACGGACGAGGGTATGCCGAGGCCCTCGCGGTATTTGGCCACCGTGCGGCGGGCGATGTCCACACCCTCGCGCCGGAGGATGGTGACGATCTGATCGTCCGACAACACGGCGTCGGGGTGCTCGGCGGCGATCAGTTCGCGGATGCGGTGACGCACGCTCTCCGAGGAGTGCGACTCGCCCGCGGTGCCGGAGATCGCGGTGGTGAAGAAGAATTTCATCTCCAGCGTGCCGCGTGGGGTCGCGATGTACTTGTTGGCGGTGACGCGGCTGACCGTGCTCTCGTGCAATGCGACGGCGGTGGCGATGTCGCGCAGGATCAGCGGGCGCAGATGCGTGATGCCATGGCGGAAGAACGCATCCTGCTGGCGCACGATCTCGGCCGCCACCTTCAGGATCGTGCTCGCGCGCTGGGCGAGGCTCTTCACCAGCCACGTCGCGTTCGCCCAGTGCTCGGCGATGAAGGTCTTCTCCTCCCGCGACTTCGCCCCGGCCGAGACGCGCGCGTAATAGGCGCCGTTCGCGAGCACGCGCGGCAGCGTTTCCGGATTGAGCTCGACGAGCCAGCCGCCGTCCCCGGTGCGGCGCATCAGCACGTCCGGCACCACCGTGGTCGCGGGCTCGGCCTCGAACGCGGCACCCGGCTTCGGGTCGAGTCGCTTCAGCTCGGCGATCATGTCGGCGAGGTCCTCGGCATCGACCTCGCAGGCCGCCATCAGCGCGCGCATGTCGCGCCTCGCCAGCAGGTCGAGATTGTCGAGGAGTGCGGCCATCGCCGGATCGTAGCGATTCAGCTCGCGCAGCTGGATCTCGAGGCACTCGCGCAAGGAGCGCGCGAGCACGCCGGGCGGGTCGAAACGCTGCATGCGGCCGAGCACGGCCTCGATCCGCGCGCGCCCGCAGCCGAGCGAGCCGGCGAGCGCGTCGAGATCGAGGGCGAGCCGCCCGGCCGGGTCGAGCCCGGCGAGCAGGCAGGCGCCGATCAGCCGATCCGTGGGGTCGGCGACAGAGAGCCGGAGCTGCTCGGCGAGGTGCTCGCGCAGCGAACGGCGCTCGACCGCGAGGTCCTCGACATCGCGCGCATCCTCCTCGAAATCGGACCGGCCGCCGCGCCCGACCGCGCCGCCGCCCGCGCCGGGCGTGTAGCCGCCATCAGCCGCGCCGCCGGCGTCATAGACATTGCCGAAATCCGCATCGAGCGGCACCTCGCCGGCCGCGGCGACGGCCTCGCGCGCATCCGCGAGCGGCGGCGTCTCCTCGGGCGCCGGGGCGGCGGGGGTGTGCTCGCCGGGCCGGTCGTCGCGCTCGAGCAGCGGGTTGCGTTCGAGCTCCTGCTCGATCCAGGCCTGGACCTCGAGATTCGAGAACTGGAGGAGCTGGATCGCCTGCCGCAGTTGCGGCGTCATCACCAGCGCCTGGCCGAGGCGGAGATCGAGCCTGGGACCGATCGCCATGCGGGCGGCTCCCCGGAGGCCCCCTAGAGCGAGAACCGCTCGCCGAGATAGACGCGGCGAACCCCGTCATGCGCGACGATGTCCCGCGGCTTGCCCTCCATCATCACCTGGCCGTCATGCAGGATGTAGGCACGGTCGATGATCTCGAGGGTCTCGCGCACATTGTGGTCGGTGATCAGCACGCCGATCTCGCGGTCCTTCAGATGCGCGACCAGATCCCGGATCTCGCCCACCGCGATCGGGTCGATGCCGGCGAGAGGCTCGTCCAAAAGGATGAAATTCGGGTGACTGGCGAGCGCGCGCGCGATCTCGACGCGCCGGCGCTCGCCGCCCGAGAGCGCGAGCGAGGGGGTGCGGCGCAGGTGGCTGATCGAGAACTCGGCGAGCAGCTCGTCGAGCATCGCCTCGCGTCGGTCGCGATCGGGCTCGGCCACCTCGAGCGCGGCGCGGATGTTCTCCTCGACCGAGAGGCCGCGGAAGATCGAGGCCTCCTGCGGCAGGTAGCCGAGGCCGAGGCGGGCGCGGCGATACATCGGCAGGGTGGTGATGTCGGCCCCGTCCAGGCTGATCCGGCCGTAATCGGGCTGGACCAGGCCGACGATCAGATAGAAGCAGGTGGTCTTGCCGGCCCCGTTCGGGCCGAGCAGCCCGACCGCCTCGCCGCGCTGCACCGAGAGCGAGACGTTGCGCACCACGGGGCGCTTCCTGAAGCGCTTGCCGAGATTGGTCGCGACCAGCCCGCCGCTGCCGGCGACGACCTGAAGGACAGGGCCGGACTCGCGGCCGGGGGAGACGTCGGACGGGCTCATCGGCGCGGCGCCGGGGCCGGGGGCGGCGGCAGGACGGCGGGCGCCGGCGGACGACGGTCCCGCGGCACGATTATGCCGGCGACACGGCCGCCCGGTGCGGGCAGCAACCGCGACACGCCGGTCTTCATGTTCACTTCGCCATAGGCGCCGTTGAGCTGGTTCTGGCCACGCGTGATCCGCACATTGCCGAAGACGCGCGCCAGCCCGTCGCTTGGCGTGTAGACGCCGCGCTCGCCCCGGACGACCTCGCTCGCGGTCGTGATGCGGACATTGCCGAACGCCTCGGCGCGGTCGAGCCGGTTGGCACCGCGCGGGCCGCCCACGGCCGGCGCTGCCTCGGTCTCGGCGCCGGTCTCGACGAAATAGGCGACCACCGTGTCGGCCTCCAGCGTACGGTCCTCCGAGGTCACCACCGCATCGCCGCGGGCCACCGCGATGCGGGTCTCGGCCCAGTACTCCAGCGCGTCGCGCGCGGTGACCCGGTCGGCGCCGTTGGTCAGCGACAGCGCCTGCCCCGTCAGCACCAGCACGCGCCGGTCGAGGTCGTAGACCGCGCGATCGGCCTCGGCGCGGTCGTTGCCGCCGACGATGCGGACATTGCCCTCGGCCTCCAGCCGCCAGATTTCGCCCGCGCCCGTCGGGCTCGTCCCCGCCGGTGGGGCACCCTCGCGGTTGCGGTAGCGCGCGATGAGCCGGTCGGCATAGACGGTCGTCTCGCCGCGTGTGGCGCGCGCATTGCCGCGCGCGATGACGGTCTGGTCATCGCGGCGCCACTCGATCGCGTCATCCGCCAGGATCTCGACCGGGCCCTCGCCGGTGAGCGAGAGCTCCTGCGCCGCCACCGGGGCGGCCAGCACGAGCGCGGTAGCCAGCAGCAGCACCGCCCTCACTGCCCGCCCTCCGCCGGCACCAGCACCATGCGCGCGGGACCGGTGAAGATCACCACCGCGCCCTTCTCCTCGAGCCGGAAGCCGGTACCGTCGAGCGTGCCGGGCGGGCCCTGGGCGGCGACCGGATCGTCGCCCTCGGCGCGGCCGGCAGCGAGGTCGATGCGCGCGCGTGCGGTGCGGATCTCGTAGCCTGCGTCGTGGAACAGGGTCACCTCGCCTTGGAGGTCGAGCTGCGCCTGGTCGCGCTGGTACCAGCCGGTTGCGGCCTTCAGCGCCACCCATGTGCCGTCCTCCAGCGTGATGTCGCCCACAGGCTTGGCGAGGTTGACGGTCTGCGAGCCGGAGGGCTGCTCGGCGGTTTCGGCGGTGAGCTCGTAGGGGCGGCCGCGGTTGTCGCGGCCGGCATAGCGCGGCGCGACCAGGCGGGTGCTGTCGGTCATGCTGCTGTCGGGCTTGCGGTAGGCGAGGCGGACGCGGTCATCGATGCCGGAGAGCTCGGGCCAGAGCACGATCAGCGCCAGCACGGCGAGGGCGGCGGCCGGCAGGGTGCGCTTGAGCACCGAGACGACGAGCCGGCGGCGGGCCAGCGCGGCGGGATCGAGCACGGCGCGGTTGGCGCCGAGGCCGAGGGCGCGGGTTCGCCGCGGCGGCGGGCGCCCCGCCGGTGCCGGCAGCTTCTGGGAGGTCGTCGCCACGCTCACGCCACGCCCGCGCGCAGGAGGTCGTGCACGTGCAGGATGCCGACCGGTCGGCCGTCCTCGACCACGAACAGCGCGGTGATGCGGCGCTCGTTCAGCTCGCGCAGCGCTTCGGCGCCGAGCGCCTCGGGG
>CALKJX010000088.1 GCA_937995555.1 uncultured Elioraea sp. | reverse complement strand
GCAGGTCGATGCGGATGCCGGGATGGCGCTTGTGGAACTCCTCGATGATCGGCTCGACCACGGTCAGCACCATCGACGAGTAGAACTTCACCGTGCCGGAGGGCTGAGCGCGCGCCGGCGCGAAGGGCAGCACCGCGGCGGTGGTGCCGAGAAGCAGAAGAGTCCTGCGGTTCATGGAAACCTGACCTCCCACGCTGTTGACCAGGGGGCCGCCCGGGCGACCAACGATGCCGTGGCGATACCCTGTCCGTTCATCCGACGCAAATCCTCCCCCCGGCATGATCCTTCCGTGACAATGGTCGCGCGTCATGGCGTGGCCGGGCCAGTGCGGGATCGATCCGCGCGGCGGGCCGAGGCCGCCCCCTTGCGCGGCCGCGCCACCCGACCCAGCATCCCGCGCGCATCGGCATCGAGGAGACGCACATGATGAAACTGTTCTACAGCCCCGGCGCCTGCAGCCTCGCCCCGCACATCGCCCTGCACGAGGCGGGGGCGAAATTCGAAGGCCAGCGCGTGGCGCTGAAGGACGGCGCGCAGTTCCAGCCCGACTACCTGAAGGTCAACCCGAAGGCCAAGGTGCCGGCACTGGTGCGCGACGACGGTTCGGTGCTGACGGAGTGCCCGGCGATCCTGTTCTGGATCGGCCGCAGCTACCCGGCGGCGAAGCTGCTGCCCGAGGATGTCGAGGGGCAGGCGCGCGCGCTCGAATGGATGAACTTCATCTCCGGCACGATCCACAACGGCGGCGTGACGCGGATCGGCCGCGCGGAGCGTTTCGTCGGCGACCCGGCCCATGCGCCGGCGGCGGCCGAGAAGGCGAAGGAGGATACGGCGAAGCACTTCAAGATCGCCGACGAGATGCTGGACGGCCGCGACACGGCGCTCGCCTCCGGCCATTCGGTGGTGGACGACTACCTGTTCGTGATCTGCCGCTGGGTCGAGCGGACCGGCAGGACGCTCGCCGACTTCCCGGCGCTGCAGCGCCTGCACGACCGCGTGGCCGAGCGGCCCGGCACCAGGGCGGCGCTCGCGGCCGAAGGGCTGGCCTGACCGCGCCCGCGCGCGGCGCCGCGTCAGCCCCGGTCGGCCTCGCGCAGGAGGCGCATCGCGGCGAGCAGGGTGCGCTCGCAGCGGGCGCGTTCGCGCGCGACCGCCTCGGGCGGCCAGTCGCGGAAACCGCGCCCGCCCTTCGCGCCGAGCCGTCCCTCGGCCACCAGGCGTGCGAGCGTCGGGCTCGGCGTCGCGTCGTTGCAGAGCGAGGGATAGATCGTGCGCGCGGCGGCGAGCTGCGTCTCCAGCCCGGCGAGCTCCTTCTGCAGGATCGGCCCGGCGGCGATGTAGCGGAACCCGAAGGCGTAGCGCACCGCCGCATCGACATCCTCGGCGGTCGCCAGCCCCTGGTCGATCACGGCGAAGGCCTCGCGCATCAGCGCGTGCTGGATGCGATTGGCGAGGAAGCCCGGCACGTCGCGCGCGACGCGGATCGGCTTGCGCCCGAGCGCGGTCATGATCGCGGCGAGGCGGTCGCACACGGACGGGTCGGTGTGCTCGCCCTGCACCACCTCGACACCCGGCACGAGATGGGCGGGGAGGAAGAAGTGCAGGTTCGCCATGCGCGATCGGGTGACGCAGTCGCGCGCGATGTCGGTGATGCGCAAGCCCGAGGCGTTGCTCGCGACGGGCACATCGGGCGGCACCATCCGGTCGAGCGCGGCGAAGAACGCGCGCTTCAGATCGAGCCGCTCCGGCGCGGCCTCGACCACCAAGGCGGCCGAGGCGGAATCGACCGCATCGAGGCGTTCGACCGCGGTGAGGGCGGCGACGGCATCCGGATCGGCCTCGAGCTGCGCGAGGGCGGTGCGCACGCGCGCGCGCCGTTCCGGCGTGAGGCCGCCCGCCGGTTCGACCGCGGTGACGCGCCAGCCGCCGGCGAGAAAGATCGCGGCGATGTCGCAGCCCATCAGGCCGAGGCCGATGACGACGGCGTGGTCCGCATCGCGATCCGTCGCGCTGGACGTCATGTCATGTCCTCGCCGGTCAGGCCGTGAACGCCACCGGCCTCACGCGCTGCCGGCCGGCGCCTCCGCCATCTGCCGACGCTCCTTCGCGTAGCGAACCAGCGCGGCGAAGCGGTAGAGCCCGTGCACGAAGCGGCCATAGGGCATGGTGAGGAAGAAGGCGAACACCACGCCGAGATGCAGCGCGAGCAGCATCCCCATCGCCGGCGTGGCGCGCAGCATGAGCAGCAGCAGCCCCGTCAGGCTGGTGAGGAACAGCATCGCCAGGAACGCCGCATCCATGCCGAAGCGGGCGTCATCGCGCAACGCCGGATCGCGCGTCCACTTCGCCGCGAGCAGCCCGGCGGGGCCGATCAGCAGGCCGATGCCGCCGACCGTGCCCAGCACCACCGGCAGGTCCCACCACGGATAGGGCGCGATGCGGCCGAGGCCGTAATGATGGAGGGTGGCCACCGAGGTCGCGGCGAAGCAGAGCAGGAAGCCGTAGAACGTGAAGTGGTGATACAGGCGGCGATTGTCGGTCGGCCGCTCGTCGGCGCCGTAGCAGCCGACCCCACCGCCATCAAGGTTGCGCAGGGTGGCCGCGTCCTTGACCGCCTGCCAGAGCGAGGCGGGCTCGGCGAGCGTGGCGGCCGGCTCGCCGATGTCGCGCCAGAACGCGCGCAGTCCCATCGCCAGCGCCAGGATGGCGTAGAGGAAGGCCGCGCCGAACACCGCCACCATCGCGTCATGCGGCATCAGCCGGTAGAACGCACCGGGTCCGGTATGCGTGCCGAACAGCACCGCGGCGTCGTTCCAGGCGACGAAGCCGGCGATGAACGCCGCCACGGCGAGGGCGGCGATCAGCGCGATCCAGAGCCCGTTGCGGTCGAAGATCGGCGCCAGCGCCGCCGGCCAGGCGTAGCGGCGGTAGCTGTCGGCGCGCACCGCGGCCAGGGTCTGCGGCACGTTCACCTGGAACGCGTGCGGCGGGGCGAACTGGCAATCGACGTAGCAGGCGCCGCAGGCATGGCAGAGATTGGCGAGGTAGTTGAGATCGCCATCGGCGAAGGACCGGCGCATCTCCATCGCCGGGAACACCGCGCACAGCCCCTCGCAGTAGCGGCAGGAGTTGCAGACCGTCATCAGCCGGTCCGCCTCGGCGAGCGGAGCCGAGGCATGGCCGGGGGGTGTGTGCAGGGTCATGCGGCGTCCCTTCGCGCGTTGCGCCGACGGTGCAGTTCGGCGGCGGCCGCGCGCCCGGCGATGCGGCCGAACACGCTGCCGATCGTCATGCCGATGCCGGCGGCGTAGCCCTGGCCGAGCACGTTGCCCGCCATGATCTCGCCGGCGGCGAACATGTTGGCGGCCCTCGTCCCGTCGGCCATCACCATGCGCGCCTCGCGGTCCACGCGCACGCCGAGATAGGTGAAGGTGATGCCGGGGCGGACGGGATAGGCATGGAACGGCGGCGTTTCGATCCGGCGTGCCCAGTGCGTCTTGGGCGGATCGAGCCCCTCGGTGCGGCAGTCATCGAGGATCGTGTGGTCGAAGGTGCCGGGGCGGACGGCGGCGTTGAAGCGCGCGACGGTTGCCTCCAGCGCGCGCGGGTCGAGATCGAGCTTTTCCGCCAGCGCGCGGATGCTGTCGGCGGTGATCGGCGGATAGAGCGAGGGCATGAACTGCGTCAGCGCGGGCGCATCGAAGACGATGTAGGCGATCTGGCCCGGCTGCTGCGCCACCAGCCGGCCCCAGATCGCATAGCGCTTGGGCCAGATGTCCTCACCCTCGTCGTAGAAGCGCTGTCCGTCGCGGTTGACGACAATGCCGAAGACCACGCAGTCGAGCCGGGTTATGATGCCGCCGTCGAACTTCGGCGCGCGCGCATCGATCGCGACCGCGTGGCATTGCGTCGGATCGCCGATCGGCTGCACGCCGGCGTCGAGCAGCATGCGCAGCACCGTGCCGCGATTGTAGGGCGTGCCGCGGATCAGGAAGTTCTCCGCCGCCTCGCCCCAGCCCTGCTTCAGCCACTCGATGTTGGCCTCGAAGCCGCCGCACGCCGTGATGAGCATGTCGGCCTCGACGCGATGCTCGCGCCCCTCCGTGCGCACCGTGGCGGCAAGGAACATGCCATCGGCGATGTCGAGACCGACGACCTCGGCCTCGTAGCGCACCGCCACACCGAGCCGCTCGGCGGTCAGATAGAGCGCGTTCAGCATCGCCCGACCGCCGCCGAGGAAGAACGAGTTGGTGCGCCCGAGGCTGAGCGTGCCGCCGAGCGAGGGCTGGAAGCGCACGCCCTGCGCCTGGATCCAGTCCAGCACCTCCTTGGACTCGGCGATCATCAGCCGGGCGAGGTCCTCGTCGGTGCGCCCGCCGGTCACCCGCAGCAGATCGTCGAAGAACTCCTCCTCGGTGTAGGGGCCCGAGAGCGTCTCGGTCGCGCTGTCATGGGCGCAGCGCATGTTGCGCGTGTGGCGCGTGTTGCCGCCGCGGTAGAACTTGGGCGCGGCCTCGAGCACGAGCACGCTCGCACCCGCCCGGCGCGCGGCGATCGCGGCGCAGAGCGCGGCGTTGCCGCCGCCGACCACCAGCACGTCGTAGCGTCGTGACAGATCCGTCATGCTGCCCCAGCTGTTGCCGTCCGGCCACGCGCCGCGCCGGCCGAGGGCACTGATATCGGGCGGGTTTGCGGCGTCAAGCCGAGGCCGGGCGGGCAATGCGCCCCCTGACGCTTGCGTTTGCCGAAGATCGTGGCAGTGATGCAGCATCGATGGGATCACGGTCGCCGGCCTCCTCCCGCCCGGCTCCTTGTCCCGCACCGGGGATCCGCCCGCTACGCCGGCGCCGCCGAGCCGGCGCGTGTCGGCATTCGTGCGAGCCGGTGCGGGAACGGTCTGTCGGCCGGGGCGGAGAGGGCCGGTCGGCCTGGCAGCACGAGGCGTCGATGACGACCGATACCGCCTTCTCGCTCGCGGCGCGGCAGAACCGCAAGGTGTTCGCCTTCGTCGGGCTGATCAGCGCGGTGATCAACCTGCTCGCGCTCGCCGGCTCGATCTACATGCTCCAGGTCTATGACCGGGTGCTCGCCAC
>CALKJX010000087.1 GCA_937995555.1 uncultured Elioraea sp. | reverse complement strand
ATGGGGCTCGATCCCAACGCACCCTCGATCATTCCGGGTGGCGCGGAGATGAACGTGCAGGTGCGTGACGCCGATCCTGACGTGCTCGACCGGATGGAGGCGCATCTGCGCGCGCTGGTGGCGGAGGCGGATGCGGCGGGGCCGTGCCGGGTGACGATCGAGACGGCGTCGAAGGGCATCCCGAAGGTGATGGATGCGCGGTTCCAGGACGCGCTCGCCGCTGCGGCCGAGGCGCGCGCACCGGGTGCCTGGCAGCGCATGCCCTCGGGTGCCGGGCACGACGCGCAGGTGGTGGCGTTGCGCATGCCGGCCGGGATGCTGTTCGTGCCCTCGATCGGCGGCATCAGCCACCATTGGACCGAGGACACGAAGGAGGAGGACATCGTCCTGGGTTGCGCAGTGCTGGCCGACGCGGCCGAAGCCCTGTTGAAGGGATAGGGGTGTGGGGAAAGGGCCTTGCGGCTCTTTCCCCACAGGTTTTTCACCCCAGCCGCTCGCCGTGCAGCGCGGTGTCGAGGCCCTCGACCTCCTCCTCCTCGCTGACGCGCAGCCCGACCAGCAGATCCACCAGCTTCAGCAGGATGAAGCTGACGATGCCCGTATAGATGATCGTCACGACCACGCCCTGGACCTGGATGATCATCTGGCCGACACCGCCCGCGGTCTTGCCGATCGCTTCGACCGCGAACAGGCCGGTGAGGATCGCGCCGACGACGCCGGCGACACCGTGCACGCCCCAGACATCGAGGCTGTCGTCGTACTTCAGCATCCTCTTGAGCTCGGTCGAGGCCCACCAGGAGGCGATGCCGGCGGCGACGCCGATCACGAGCGCGCCGACCGGAGCGACGAAGCCGGCGGCCGGGGTGATGCCGACCAGCCCGGCGACCGCGCCGGAGATGACGCCGAGCACCGACGGCTTCCCCTTCACCGCCCACTCGGCGAACATCCAGGCCAGCGCGGCGGCGGCGGTGGCGATCTGCGTCACCGCGATGGCGAGGCCCGCGTTTGCGTCCGATGCGGTCGCCGAGCCGCCGTTGAAGCCGAACCAGCCGACCCAGAGCAGCGAGGCGCCGATCACCGACAGCGAGAGGTTATGGGGCGCCATGTTCTCGGTGCCGTAGCCGCGGCGCTTGCCGAGCACGATCGCGCCGACAAGACCCGCGACTCCGGCGTTGATGTGCACGACCGTGCCGCCGGCGAAGTCGAGCACGCCCCAGCCGTCCATGAAGCCGCCGCCCCAGACCCAGTGCGCGACCGGGCTGTAGACCAGCAGCGACCAGAGCGCGAGGAACAGCAGCAGGGCCGAGAACTTCATCCGGTCGGCGAGCGAGCCGGTGATCAGCGCCGCGGTGATGATGGCGAAGGTCATCTGGAACGTCATGAACACCGGCTCGGTGATGGTCATCTCGTCCCACGGCTTGTCCCAGGTCTCCATCATGCCGGAGAGGAACAGCCGGCCGAGATCGCCGATGTACTTGCCGTCGCCCGAGAAGGCGAGGCTGTAGCCGGCCACCATCCAGACGATGGTGATCAGCGCGCACGCCGCGAAGGACTGCATCAGCGTGGCCAGCACGTTCTTCTTGCGCACCATGCCGGCGTAGAACAGCGCGACCCCCGGGATCGTCATCATCAGGACGATGACGGTGGAGGTCATCATCCAGGCCATGTCGCCGGTGTCGATCTTGGGCTCGTCGTTCGCCGCCGCACCGGTGGCGAACAGCAGCATCGGCGCGAGCGCGGCGAAGGCCGCGAGTGCGCGCTTGGTGGACAGTCTCGTCATCGGTGATCTCATCCCCTGCTGGAGCTCAGAGCGCGGCCGCATCGGTCTCGCCGGTGCGGATGCGGATCGCGCGCTCGACCTCGAGCACGAAGATCTTGCCGTCGCCGATCTTTCCCGTGTGCGCACTCTTGGTGATGGCCTCGCAGACGGCATCGACCATGCCGTCCTCGACCACGAGCTCGATCTTGACCTTGGGCAGGAAGTTCACGTGGTACTCCGCCCCGCGATAGATCTCGGTCTGCCCCTTCTGTCTGCCGAACCCTTTCACCTCCGACACGGTGAGACCCTGCACACCGAGCGGTGTCAGCGCCTCGCGCACGTCGTCGAGCTTGAAGGGCTTGATGATCGCCATGATCAGTTTCATGCGTCTGTGTCCCCGCCGGTTGATCGGCGCCCGTTCCATTCCAAGCGGCGTGCCAGATGGCGGCACTCGCGGGAATGTGCGGCTCACCGGCTGCGGGGGGCGGCGGCGATGCCCAAGAATTGGGCACAGGCCGCGCCGCCCGCTTGATTTCCCGGCTTTCGCGCCGACACTCCAGGCCATGGCAGCGGAACGCGACGTGGCGGTGACGATCCTGGGTGCGGGGCCGGTGGGGGCGACGCTCGCCTGCCTGCTCGCCGAGGCCGGGGTGCCGGCCGCGGTGGTGGACCGCGCCCCCCTGCCGCCGATGGAGCTGCCGGCGTTCGACGGCCGCGCCTACGCGATCGCGCGCGGCAGCCGCGACGTGCTCGCCGATGCCGGGGTGTGGGCGCGGCTCGGCGCCCTGCCTTGCCCGATCCGGCGCATCCACGTCACCGACGGCAAGCTCGGACGGAAGCCGAGCCGGCTCGACCTGACCTTCGACACGACGGATGTCGGCGCGGATGCGTTCGGCTGGATGGTCGAGGCGCGGCATCTCCGGATCGCGCTCAACGCCCAGTTGCCGAGCCTGCCCGGGCTGCGGGTGGCCGCCCCGGCGCGCGTCACCAGTGTCGAGCGCGATGCCGAGCGCGCGACCGTGCGGTTGGCGGACGGTACGATCATCCGCTCGCGCCTCGTGGTCGCCGCCGAGGGGCGCGAGAGTGCCACGCGCGAGGCGGCCGGGATCGCGGTGACGCGCTGGGACTACGGCCAGGACGCGATCGTCGCCGCGGTGCGCCACGAGCAGCCGCACGGGCACGTGGCGGTCGAGCATTTCCTGCCCGCCGGGCCGTTCGCGATCCTGCCGCTGCCGGGCGAGGACGGCGACGGGCGCACGAGCGCCATCGTCTGGACGGAGCGTCGGGCGGAAGCCGAACGGATCTGGTCGCTCGATCCGCCGGGCTTCGCGCGCGAACTCGCGCGGCGCTTCGGCGATCGGTTCGGTGCCGTCACGCCGGTCGGGATGCGCTGGCGCTATCCTCTCGGCGCGCTGCTGGCGCATCGCTACACCGCCACGCGGCTCGCCCTCGTCGGCGATGCGGCGCACGGCATCCATCCGATCGCCGGGCAGGGGCTCAATCTGGGGTTCCGCGATGTGGGCGCGCTCGGCGCGCGGATCGTCTCGGCCTTCCATGCCGGGGGCGATGTCGGCGGCGCGGAGGTTCTGGCGGGCTACCAGCGCGCGCGCCGGCCGGCGAATCTGATGATGCTGGCGGCGACCGACGCGCTCGACCGGCTGTTCTCGACCGATGTCGCGCCGGTTCGGCTCGCGCGCGATCTCGGGATCGCGGCGGTTGATCGTCTCCCACCCCTCAAGCGCGTGTTCATGCGCACGGCGATGGGGCTGAGCCCGCTCGGCGCTCTCAAGGTGGCGTGAGGCGCATTCCTGCCGTGATGCCGCCCTACGATCGACGGGTAGGACTCGCTCAATGACGCTGGGTTGAACCGGGAGGACAGACCGATGCGATTCGGAATGCTGCTTGGACTGGGAATGGCCGTGGTGGCCATGTCCGCCAGCCCGGCCCTGGCCGACCGGGATCGCGGCCGGGGTTGGTACGGGTCGAGCCACTACCACACGCACCATCACTTCCATCACCGCGGCCCGGGCTGGCACCGGGGCCGCGGGCACCATCGCGGCCCGCCGGTGGTCTACGCGCCGCCGCCCCGCGTGATCTATGCCCCGCCGCAGGTGATCTACGCGCCGCCACCCGTCGTCGTCGTGCCGGGCTACGGCTACCCCGTGTATCGCGCCCCGTATGGCGAGATGTCGATCGGGCTGAACATCCCGTTCGGCCGCTGATGCGGGGGCCGGGGGCGAGCGTCGCCCCCGGGTTGCCCTCTCTGCGGGGGCCAAGGGCCGAAAGGCCCTTGCCCCCGCACCCCCAATCCCATGAGGGCGCCGCGCCTCGTTGGGCGCGCCGCGGGCCATAGCCCA
>CALKJX010000086.1 GCA_937995555.1 uncultured Elioraea sp. | reverse complement strand
GTACGACGAGGCGAAAGTGATCGCGCGCCAGATCGAGGCGTTGGGGTTATAGAGCGGAGGGACCACGGTGGTCCCCCCGCACCCCCCTCCACGGATTGGGCCGCGGCCCCCGACCAACGGGAGGGGGCCCCTCCCGGGGGGCGCGGGGGGCCTTGCGGCCCCCCGCCTCGTTTCTTCTCAGGACTGCTCCATGCCCGAAGGTCTCGTCCCTCTCCGCCGCGCCCTGCTGTCGGTCTCCGACAAGTCCGGCCTCGCCGACTTCGCCCGCCTGCTCGCTGCGCGCGGCGTAGCCCTCGTGTCCACCGGCGGCACCGCGCGCGCGTTGCGTGAGGCCGGCCTGGACGTCACCGACGTCTCGACCGTCTCGGGCTTTCCCGAGATTCTCGACGGCCGCGTGAAGACGCTGGTGCCGCAGATCCACGGCGGCATTCTCGGCCGGCACGACGATCCGCATCATCTCGCGCAGATGGCCGAGCACGGCATCGCGCCGATCGACCTGGTGATGGTGAACCTCTATCCGTTCGAGCAGACCGTCGCGGCCCATGCCGCGTTCGAGACCTGCGTCGAGACCATCGACATCGGCGGCCCGGCGCTGATCCGCGCGGCGGCGAAGAACCACGAATGGGTGACGGTGATCACCGACCCGTCGCAGCTCGCGGCCGTGACCGAGGAGATCACGGCGCATGGCGGCACGACGCTGGCGACGCGCCGCCGCCTCGCCGCCGAGGCCTATGCCCGCACGGCCGCCTACGACGCGGCGATCAGCAGCTGGTTCTCGGGCCAGAACGGTGTCGCCTTCCCGCCGCGTCTCGCGGTGTCGGGCGCGCTCGCCCAGACGCTGCGCTACGGCGAGAACCCGCATCAGCAGGCGGCGTTCTACGTCACCGACCGGCGCCCGGGTGTCGCCACGGCGATGCAGGTGCAGGGCAAGGAGCTCTCCTACAACAACATCAACGACACCGATGCGGCCTACGAGTGCGTCGCCGAGTTCGACGCCCCCGCGATCGTGATCGTCAAGCACGCGAACCCGTGCGGTGTCGCGACCAGCCACGACCTTACCACCGCCTGGGACCTCGCGCTGCGCTGCGATCCCGTCTCGGCCTTCGGCGGCATCGTCGCGGCGAACCGTCCGCTCGACGAGGCGACCGCGGAGAGGATCGCGGCGATCTTCACCGAGGTCGTGATCGCGCCCGACGCGTCGGAGGCGGCGAAGGCGGTGTTCGCGCGCAAGAGGAACCTGCGCCTGCTGCTCGCGCACGGCCTGCCCGACCCTGCCGCCCCAGGCACGACGCTGCGCGGCGTCGGCGGCGGATTCCTCGCGCAGACGCGCGATGCCGGCCGGGTGACGCGCGACACGCTGAAAGTCGTCACGCAGCGCGCGCCGACCGAGGCCGAGTTCGCCGATCTGGTCTTCGCCTTCCGGGTCGCCAAGCACGTGAAGTCGAACGCGATCGTCTACGCGAAGGACGGCGCGACGGTCGGCATCGGCGCGGGGCAGATGAGCCGCGTGGACTCCTCGCGCATCGCCGCCTGGAAGGCGGCCGAGGCGGCGAAGGCGGCGAACCTGCCGGAGACCCTGGCGAAGGGCTCGGTGGTGGCGTCCGACGCGTTCTTCCCCTTCGCCGACGGGCTGATCGCCGCGGCCGAGGCAGGCGCGACGGCGGTGATCCAGCCGGGCGGCTCGATGCGCGACGCCGAGGTGATCGCCGCCGCCGACGCGCGCGGTCTGGCGATGGTCTTCACCGGCATCAGGCACTTCCGCCATTGAGCCTGGATCGCCTCGCCGCCGAGCCGCTCGCCTGGATCGCGCTCGGGCTCGCGCTGCTCGCCGGCATGCTGCTGCGGCGCCGCCCCTCCCCGCCGCCCGAGCTGATCGCCGGGCTGGCGGAACTGTCCGGCCGGCTCGATCAGCTCACGCGTACGGCGCAGGCCCAGGGCATGGCACTGGCGTCGCAGGAAACGGCTCTGGCGGATCGGCTCGCCGCGCAGCAGCTCGCCATCGCCGAGGGGCTGGCGCGCATGGGCGAGCGGCTATCGGTGCTGGACGCGGCGCAGGCGAACCTGTCGGCGCTGACGACGCAGGTGACCGATCTCTCGGCCGTGCTGGCGAACCGCCAGGCGCGCGGCGCGCTGGGCGAGGCGCAGATGGAGGCGCTGCTGCGCGACGCCCTGCCGGCTGCGGCGCTGTCGTTCCAGCACACGCTGTCCAACGGCGCGCGCGCCGATGCGCTGATCCGCCTGCCCACGCCGCCCGGCCCGATCGCGGCCGACAGCAAGTTCCCGCTGGAGGCGTTCCGCCGCCTGCGCAACGCGTCCGATGACGCCGCGCGCGCCGCCGCCGGCCGCGATTTCGCCGCCGACGTGCTCGCGCACGTGAAGGCCGTGGCGTCCAAGTACGTCGTGCCGGGCGAGACCGCGGACGGCGCGATCCTGTTCGTCCCGAGCGAGGCGGTGTACGCCGCGCTGCATGCCGACTTCCCGCAGATCGTCGAGGAGGCGATCCGCCGGCGCGTCTGGATCACCTCGCCGACCACGCTGATGGCCGTGCTGACCACCCTCGCCGCGGTGCTGCGCGATGCGCGCCTCAGCGACGAGGCGCGCGCGATCCAGGCCGAGGTCGCGCGGCTCGCCGAGGACACGGGGCGGCTCGCCGAGCGTGTCGCCGCGCTGCGTCGCCATCTCGACCAGGCGCGCGGCGACATCCAGGGCATCGAGGTCTCGGCCGAGTCGATCCGCCGGCGCGCCCTCCGCGTCGCCGCGATCGAGACGGGGAAGGAATGAGCGCGCAGCTCGTCTCGGCCCTGGGCCTGGTCGGCTTCGTCGCCCTCGCCTGGGGCTGGGGCGCGCTGGCGACGCGACGCGCCGACGTGCCGTGGCGCATGATCGCGATCGGGCTCGCGCTGCAGATCGCGGTGGCCGCGGCGCTGCTCGCGATCCCGCCGCTGCGCGGCGCGATCGGCGCGATCGGACGCGGGGTCGATGCGCTGCAACGCGCGACCGAGGCGGGAACCAGCCTGGTGTTCGGCTATCTCGGCGGCGCCCCCCTGCCCTTCGCCGAGACCGCCCCGGGCGCCTCCTTCATCCTCGCCTTCCGTGCCCTGCCGCTGATCCTGGTGGTCGGCGCCATCTCGGCGCTGCTCTACCACTGGCGCGTGCTGCCCGCGGTGGTCGGCGCGCTCGCGCGCGTGCTGCGGCGGGGTTTCGCGCTCTCGGGGGCGGCCGGTTTCGCCACCGCGGCCAACATCTTCGTCGGCATGGTCGAGGCGCCGCTGCTGGTGCGCCCCTATCTCGCCGCGCTCAGTCGCGCCGGGCTGTTCGTGGTGATGACCGCGGGCATGGCGACCATCAGCGGCAACACGCTCGCGATCTACGCGATCTTCCTGCGCGATGCCCTGCCCGATGCCGCCGGCCACCTGCTCATCGCGAGCGTGATCAGCGCGCCCGCAGCCGTGCTGGTCGCGCGGCTGATGCGCCCGGAGACCGAGGCGCCGGGCACGCCGCCGGAGCAGGCCGCCGCGCCGCGCCTCTATGCCACCTCGATGGAGGCGGTCGCGCGCGGTACCGCGGAGGGACTCGCGATCATGCTGGGCGTGATCGCCTCGCTGATCGTGTTCATCGCGCTGGTCGCGCTGCTGAACGAGGCGATCGTGCCGACGACCGGGGAGCCGCTCCAGCACTGGGCCGGCATCGCCATGCGCCCGTTCGCCCTCGCCATGGGGATCGCGCCTGCGGACGTGGCCGAGGCCGGCCGCCTGCTCGGCCTCAAGACCATCATCAACGAGTTCGTCGCCTATCTCGATCTCGCCCGCACCGGCGCAGGGCTGGACGAGCGCAGCCGCACCATCCTCGCCTACGCGCTGTGCGGCTTCGCCAATCCGGGCAGCCTCGGCATCATGGTCGGCGGCATGATCGCGCTGGTGCCGGAGCGGCGCGAGGATGTCGCGGCACTCGGCGTTCCGGCCGTGATCGGCGGCACGCTCGCCTGCCTGATGACCGGCGC
>CALKJX010000085.1 GCA_937995555.1 uncultured Elioraea sp. | reverse complement strand
CAGGCCGATGCGTGCCTGATCCGCAGCACCGATGCAGACGCCGCCGCCCCAGTGGCCGCCGCCGGGCACCGATGGCATCTCGTGCCCGTCGATGATGACGCGCGCGTTGTCGTAGGCGTGCCAGGACCAGTCGCCGCTCGCGCCGATCGGGTCCATGATCCGCTCGCGGAACATCTCCGGCAGCGGGCGGCGGAACACATGCAGCAGCGCGAGCGAAAGCGCGTTCACCCGCACATCGTTATATTCCCAGAACGTACCAGGCTCGCGCAACGGCCGCGCCTCGCCCTTTCTCGCCTTGCCTTCGCGCTTGAGGTCGCGGTTGCGGTCGATCACATCTGACTTGCCCCAGAGCGTCCCCTCCCATTCGGAGGTGAGGGTCAGCATCTGGCGCCAGGTGACGATACCGTTGCGCGGGCCTTCGAAATGGGGCGAGCGCACCCGCGCCGAGATCGCCTCGTCGAGATCGGGGATCAGGCCGTCGCCATGCGCGAGGCCCGCGAGCAGCGACAGATAGGACTTCGCGACGCTGAACGTCATGTCCGCGCGCGCGGTCTCGCCCCAGGACGCGACCACCGCGCCGCGGCGCAGGATCATCCCGGCCGGACCGCCGCGCGGCGCCACCGGGCCGAGGATCGCGTTGTCCGGCGGCGGCTCGAAATACCCGCTCTCCAGATGCGCGCGCAGCTCGCGCGGCCAGGGCGTCTCGTGCGTCTCGGCGAAGCGCACGGCCTCGGCGAGGCGCTGCGCGTCGAGGCCGAGCGCGGCGGGGTCGGCGTGGGCGAGCGGGACGGCAGTGTCGGCAAGCGCGTGAAGCATCGCGCGCAGGTAGCAGAGACTCCCCGCGCCCGCCATCCTTCCGCCGCCTTGCCGATGCGCGCGCCCGCCCGTAGGTTGACCGCAATGCTCTTGTTCCTGTTCCGCCGCACGGCGCTCGCGGTGCTGGTCGCCTTGACGGTGCTGACCTTCGCCTTCGTGCTGACGCGGCTCGCCGGCGACCTCGCGATCGTCATCGCGGGGCCCGAGGCGCGCGCCGAGGATGTCGAGGCGATCCGCCGCGCCTACGGGCTCGACCGGCCGGTGGTGATCCAGTTCTTCGACTGGGCCTGGCGCGCCGCGACCGGCGATTTCGGCGAGAGCTTCTTCTTCCGCGAGCGGGTCTCGACGCTGATCCGGCAGCGCCTGCCGGTCACGCTGACGCTCGGCGTCGTCGGCATCGGCATCGCGCTGGTGGTGGCGATCCCGCTCGGCATCCTCGCCGCGCTGCACGAGAACACCTGGATCGACCGCGCGGTCGGGTTGGTGGCAATGGTAGGGCAGGCATTGCCGTCGTTCTGGCTCGCGCTGCTGCTCATGCTGTTCTTCGGGCTCCAGCTCGGCTGGCTGCCGATCTCCGGCACGGGCTCCTGGGAGCACTACGTGATGCCCGGGATCGTGCTGTCGTTCTCGGCCATCCCGGC
Organism: uncultured Elioraea sp.; assembly: GCA_937995555.1. GTDB lineage: Bacteria > Pseudomonadota > Alphaproteobacteria > Acetobacterales > Acetobacteraceae > Elioraea. The sequence goes on along the minus strand of CALKJX010000085.1, from coordinate 6,662 downwards.
ACTGATGCGGCTGACGCGCGCCGGCATGATCGACGCCATGTCGTCGGACTACATCCGGACCGCGCGCGCCAAGGGCCTCTCGCGCTCCTCGATCGTGCTGAAGCACGCGCTGCGCAACGCGGCGATGCCGGTGGTTTCGATCTCGGCGGTGCAGCTCGGCTTCATGCTGGGCGGCTCGATCGTGATCGAGACCGTGTTCGCCCTGCACGGCATCGGCTTCCTCGCCTGGGAGAGCATCAGCAAGAACGACTTCCCGACCGTGCAGGCGGTCGTGCTGCTGTTCGCCGTCATCTACATCGTGCTGACGCTGATCGCCGACGTGGCGAACGCGGTGCTCGACCCGAGGTTGCGCGCGTCATGAGGGCGCTGCGCAATGCCGGCCTCGCCTTCGGCGCGCTGGTGGTCGGCTCGGTGCTGTTCTGCGCGGTGTTCGCGGAACTGCTGATGCCGCATGACCCGTTCGCGCAGGACCTGACGCGGCGCCTGCTGCCGCCGTTCTGGCTCGAGGGGCACGATCCCGCGCACCTGCTGGGCACGGACCAGCTCGGCCGCGACTATCTCTCGCGACTGATCCTGGGCGCGCGCATCTCGATGCTGATCGGCATCACCGCGGTGATCGTCTCGGGGGTGATCGGCATCACGATCGGCGTGGTCGGCGGCTTCTTCGGCGGGCGCGTCGACGACGTCGTGATGTTCATCATCACCACCCGGCTCGCGATCCCGCTGATCCTGGTGGCGCTCGCGGTGGTGTCGCTGATCGGCTCGTCGCTGACCGTGGTCGTGCTGACCCTCGGCCTCCTGCTGTGGGACCGCTTCGCCGTGGTCGCGCGCACGACGACGATGCAGGTGCGCACGCTCGACTACGTCTCGGCCGCCTGGGCGGCGGGCTGCTCGCGCGCCTGGATTCTCGGCCGCGAGGTGCTGCCCAACATCCTCTCCCCGCTCGCGGTGGTGGCCACACTCGAGATGGCGCTGGCGATCCTGCTCGAGGCGGTGCTCTCCTTCCTCGGCCTCGGCGTGCCGCCGCCCCTTCCCTCCTGGGGGCTGATGATCTCGGAGGGCAAGGAGTACATGTTCTTCGATCCGTGGGTGATCTTCGTGCCCGGCATCACGCTGTTCGTGCTGGTGATGGGAATCAACCTGCTGGGGGATGGGCTGCGCGACATGGTCGGCGCGAGCCAGGTGCGATGAGCGCGGCGCGTGGCACCGCCCTGCTGCAGGTGCGCAACCTGCGCATCTCGTTCGGTTCGCTCGCGGCCGTGCGCGGCGCCGACCTCACCATCTACCGCGGCGAGACCCATTGCGTGGTTGGCGAGTCCGGCTGCGGCAAGAGCGTCACCGCGCTCGCAGTGATGGGACTGCTCGCGCGCAACGCTGTGCGCGAGGCCGACCGTCTCGTCTTCGACGGCCAGGACCTGCTGCGCCTCTCGGAATCGCAGCTCTCCAGGCTGCGCGGCGATCGGATGGCGATGATCTTCCAGGAGCCGATGACCAGCCTCAATCCGGCCTATACCGTGGGCTCGCAGATGGCCGAGGTGTACCGGCGCCACCGCGGCGGGTCGCGGGCGGAGGCGCTCGACCGGGCCGAGGACCTGCTGGCGAAGTGCCGCGTCACCTCGCCGCGGCTGCGGCTCGGCCAGTATCCGCACCAGCTCTCGGGGGGCCTGCGCCAGCGCGTGATGATCGCGATGGCGCTGATGTGCGACCCGGAACTGCTGGTCGCCGACGAGCCGACCACCGCGCTCGACGTCACGGTGCAGGCGCAGATCCTGCGGCTGCTGATGGACCTCCAGCGCGATCTGGGGCTGGCGCTGATGCTGATCACGCACGATCTCGGCGTGGTCGCGCGCATGGCGCATCGCGTGTCGGTCATGTACGCGGGCGAGGTGGTGGAGTCGGCGCCGGCCGAGCATCTGTTCGGCAATCCGACGCATCCCTACACGCGCGGCCTGCTCGCCTGCGTCCCCGTCCCCGGCAAGGTGCGGCGCGACCAGCCGCTCGGCGCGATCCCGGGCGTGGTGCCGCGCATCGGCCCCCGTTTCGAGGGCTGCGCCTTCCGCGACCGCTGCGGCCAGGCCCGGCCCGACTGCGCGCGCACGGTGGCGTGGCAGGCGAACGGCGAGCACGGCTATCGCTGCGTGCTGCCGCCGGACTGGACCGGCCCGGCGAGCCTCGCCGCGTGAGCGCGCCGGCGATCGAGCTGCGTGGCCTCACGCGGCATTTCCGCGTCAAGACCGGCCTGTTCGGCGAGGTGAGGCACGTCGTCGCGGTGGACGGCGTGTCGTTCGCCGTGCCGGCGGGCGGCGTGCTGGGCGTGGTCGGCGAGTCGGGCTGCGGCAAGTCGACGCTCGCGCGCGTGATCCTCGGCCTCCTGCCGCCGACCTCCGGCGATGTGCTGGTGGACGGGCAGCGGCTCTCGACGTTGGACCGGCGCGCGCGCGCGCGCCTGATCCAGCCCGTGTTCCAGGACCCGTTCTCCTCGCTCAACCCGCGCCGGCGCATCCGCGACATCGTCGCCCTGCCGCTGGTCGCACAGGGCGGGATCGCGGAGGCCGAGATCCGCCGGCGCGTGGACGAGGGGCTGGAACGGGTCGGCCTGGACCCGACGATGGGCGAGCGGCTGCCGGCGCAGCTCTCGGGCGGGCAGCGCCAGCGCGTGGCGATCGCGCGCGCGCTGGAGCTGCGCCCGCGCATCGTCATCTGCGACGAGCCGACCAGCGCGCTCGACGTGTCGGTGCAGGCGCAGATCCTGAACCTACTCGCGGAACTGCGCCGCGATCTCGGCCTGACCTATCTGTTCATCAGCCACAACCTCGCGGTGGTGGAACATGTCGCGACCGAAGTCGCGGTGATGTATCTCGGCCGGATCGTCGAGCGGCGGCCGACCGAGGCGCTGTTCGCCGCGCCCGAGCATCCCTACACCAAGGCGCTGCTGGCCTCGGTGCTGACGCCGGAGCCGGGGCTCGGCATTCCCGATGTCGGCCTGGGCGACCTGATGCCCGACCCGGCGAACATTCCGCCCGGCTGCCGGTTCCATCCGCGCTGTCCGGCGGCCTTGGATCGGTGCCGGACCGAACCGCCGCAGCCGCGCACCGGACGCGGGATCGAGGTGGAGTGCCACCTCGCGACGGTCTGAGCCGCTTGCCACCCGCCGCGCCAGCGCCGCGCGGCCGGCCGCGGTCGCCGCCGCCTGCACGCTGCCGTCGGCGCCATGCCCGATTGCGACGAGGCCGCGCTCCACCGCCTCCTCCCACACGGCGAGGCGCGGACAGGAGGCGCGCCACGCCTCGATCACCCCGGCGCAGGCGCGCGGGCGGGCAGCCACAAGCGCCACCAGGTCGAGGATCAGCGGCTCGATCGATCCGGAGATGTCACGGCATCCGTCGTGCCGGCGGTGCCGCGACGTGCCGGGCGCCGCGAGGGCATCGCCTCTCGCGGCGCCGGACCGTCACGTCACTTCCACTTCGCGCGGTACCAGCGCGGCATCTCGTCCGGATACGGCGTGAAGTCGAGATCCCGGGTATGCGCGTAGTAGGACACGTAGGTGAACAGAGGCAGCCAGTAGGCCTGTTCGGTCGCGCGCCGGATCACGTTGCGGTACGCGGCCAGCCGCTTCTCGGCGTCGTTGGTCGAGCCGGCCTCCTCGAGCCAGCGATGGATGTCCGGATCGCGCGAGTAGTCGTCATTCGCGCCGCGGCCCATGAAATTGGGCATGATCGCCGAGACGTCGTTGATCGAGTAGCTGCCCCAGCTGCCCATGTAGAGCGGCGTGGTGCCGGCCCAGGAGCGCTGGATCACCGCCTGCACCTGGAGCTGGCTGACGCGCGCGCGCACGCCCACCGCCTGCAGATCGCCCTGGACCGCGGCGGTCCACTGCGTGGGCTGGATGTAGCTGACGAGCTCGGTTTCGAACCCGTCCGGGTAGCCCGCCTCGGCGAGCAGCCGCTTCGCCTTCTCGGGGTCGTACTCGTAGACCACCGCGGCTTCCTGGTCGCAGCCGAACTGGGTCGGGAAGCACGGCGCGTCGGGCACGCGCGAGCCGCCGCGCACCAGCCGCTCCGCCATCTCCTTGCGGTTGACGGCGTGCCAGATCGCCTGGCGCACCTTCTGCTTGGTCAGCGGGTTGTCCGCGCCGGTGCGGCCGGCGGCGTCCAGCATCAGGAAGGCGACGCGCATCGTCTCCTGCTGCTGCGCGGTCAGGCGCGGGTGCTGGCGGATGCGCTCGAACTGGTCGGGGTTGAAGTTCCAGATGTAGTCGGCGCGGCCGGCGAGCAGCTCGGTCATCTCGGTCGCCGCGTCGGGCACGTAGCGGATCTGGATCTTGCCGATCGCGGGGCGCGGCTTGGGTGCGCCCTCGTAATAGCCATCCCAGCGCTCGAGATCGACCTGCTTGGCCTGATCGACGCGCACGATCCGGTACGGACCTGTGCCGACCGGTGCGCGGCTGAAGCCCTCGGGCCCGACCCGCTCGCGATACGCCTTCGGATAGATCGGCGTGACGAAGGCGAGATACTGCAGCGCTGCCGGGAAGGGCGCCTTGAGGTGCAACCGGACCTTGAAATCGTCGATCTTCTCGGCGCGCGCGATCCAGTTGTAGTTCGCCGGCGTGGCGACCCGGCTGTCGGGGTTCGACACCAGGTTCAGCGTGTAGACCACGTCATCGGCGGTGAACGCGTCGCCGTTGTGGAAGCGCACGCCGCGGCGCAGGTCGAACTCGATCGTGACGTCGTCGATGTAGCGCCACGCCGTCGCGAGCGCTGGCTTCAGCACGAACCCGTCGGGGTCGCGGTAGATCAGCCCGTCGAAGGTCTGGTGCGTCAGGATCAGCCCCGAGCGCAGCGAGTTGTAGTAGGGATCGACGTTCGTGACGGTGCTGCGCTCGACCACGCGAAGCGTGTCGGCCGATTTCTGCGCGACCGCGGGCATGGCGAAGCCCGCGAGCAGCGTCGCGGCAAGCAGGGTGCGTCGTAGGGTCATTGCCTTGTCCTCTCCCAGCGTTGCGTGACCGCGGATGCTAGCCCCCGCCGGTGCGGGGGAACAAGGGATGCGGGGCAAGGGGTCTGTTACGCCTGCGCACCGCGCTTCACCATCAGCGCGATCGCGGTGTTGGCCTGGATCCCCTACCGGTTCGCCTCCGTGCTGAACACCGGCGGGTGCGGACTGCCGTCCGGCGCCACCTGCCTCGAACCGTTCAGGTTGTCGATCCGGATGCGGTCGAACCGGCTCGGCAGCCGCTCGCGCATCACCGCGAAGGACGGATACCGGAGCCACGAATGGCCGCTGATGCAGCACACGACGCCGAGGCCGGTCTGCTCGGCGATGCGGCGCTCGGCGAGACGGAAGAACCGCACATGGAGGTCGTCGAGGTTGAACTTCCGGATGCCCCAGAGCTTCCGCAGCCCCTCCGTGTCGGGTGCGATCAGCCCTCGCTCCTCGGCGGGGCTGGTGCCGGCGCAGGCGTCGCAGGGCGGGTTGCCGGGGATCACGAGGATCGGGCGCTTGCGCTTCCCGCGCCGGGCGGCGTCGCGCTCATCGGCGAGCAGCCGGGGCTGTCCGCGCCCGACAGTCTCGGCCTCTACCTCACGTGGAACCCGCGACCGGTCCGGACCGATGCCGAACGGAACTGCATCAGCACCATCCGCCCCGCCGGCCAGCCCTACGCGGCGGCGGCGGCTCACCGGGGTGGCGCTGAAGGACGAACGGCCGACAGGGGCGTTACCCGAACCTGCGTGAAGCCGCGACGGCGGAAGCCGAGCGCCTCGGCCGCCGCCTCCGACACGTCGATCACACGATCGCCGACCCATGGACCGCGATCGGTGATCGTGACGACGACGGATCGGCCGCTGGTCAGGCAGGTCACGCGCGCCCGGGAGCCGAACGGCAGGGTGCGATGCGCCGCCGTCAGGCCGCGCGGATCGAACGCCGCGCCGCTGGCGGTGCGCTGGCCGCGCAGGCTGGCTCCCATCCAGGACGCCATGCCGGTCTCGGCGCGCGCCGGGTGCGCGAGCACCGCCAGCGCGGCCGCAGCCAGGGCACGTCGGGAGATGCACGTCGCCATGTCCCGACTCCTGGCATCGGCGCGGCAGGCGGGTCAACCCTTGCGTGTAGAAGGCGCCTTGCCTTCGCCCAGGTCCCACCACAGCCCCGCCATCATGGCGATGCCCTCGCGCAGGATCGCCGGGATCGCGTGCTCGTCCGGGCCGTGCTGCTTGCAGCCGTTGTAGCTGTGCGGAATCCAGAGCAGCGGCACGCCGAGATGATCGACGAACACGTCGCCCGGCAGCCCGCCCGAGGCGTTCGGGATCACCTGCGGCCGGCGGTTCAGCGTGCGCGCGATGCTGTCGGCGGCGAAGCCGACCCACGGATTGGCGGGATCGGTGCGACTCGCCGGCATGCGCACGCCGGCGTTCTCGATCGCGACCTCGGGGAACCCGGCGGCATCCAGATGGCTGCGGAGCGCCGGGGCGAAGGTGGCGGGATCGGTATCGACCGTGTAGCGGATCTGGCAATGCGCGCGCGCGTTCGGCGCGACCGCGTTCACCGGCCCGTCCGGCTTGCCCGAGATCATCGCCAGCACGATGAAGCTGTTCCAGCCGTAGATCTTCTCGGCCGGCGTCAGCCCGGGCTCCCCCCAGCCCTCGTCGATGGTCGCCGCCTCGCCC
>CALKJX010000084.1 GCA_937995555.1 uncultured Elioraea sp. | reverse complement strand
CATCATGCGCCGCGGGTTCGGCACCACCGAGGCGACGAACATCGCCACGGCCGCGTCGAACGAGGCATCCGGCAGCTCCATCGCCTCGGCGTCCATCTCGAGCAGCGCCTCGACGTGATCGAGCCGGTCGCGCTCGACCTTGCCGCGTGCCAGCGCCAGCATCTCCGGGCTGAGATCGATGCCGACGACGCGCAGCCCACGGCGGTAGTGCGGCAGGGCAAGCCCGGTGCCGACGCCAACCTCTAGCACCCGCCCGTCGGGCAGCGCGTTCAGCGCGGCGATCGCGCGCCGCCGCGCCGGGCCGGAGATGATGCCGAACGCGCCGTCATAGATGCGCGCCCAGCGGCGATAGGCGGCCTTGACCGCCTCGGCGTCCAGCGGCTTGGCGGGGGTGCGCGTCTGGTCGGGCGAGCGGTCGACGGTCGCGGGCATGATTGCCGCTTGGCTACTGCCGGCGACCCGCGGATGCAACGGGGCGGGCGCGGGATTCGGACCAGATCACGAACAGTCCACCGGCGGCGACGATCAGCCCGCCGATGGCGGCCAGCAGGTCGGGCAGTTCGCCGAAGAACACCCATCCCGCGATCACCGCCCAGATGATCTGGGTGTAGGCGAAGGGCGCGAGCAGCGAGGCCGGCGCGCGCTGGAACGCCTGGATCAGCAGGAAGTGGCTGCCGCCGCCGATCGCGCCGATCAGCGCCAGCATCGCCCACTCGCTGGCACTCGGCCAAGCCCAGTCGAACGGCGCGATCAGCGTCGTGACGATCCCGGACGCCACGCCGGTGTGGAAGATCGTTGTCGGCGCGTCGTCCACGCCGGCGAGGCGGCGCGTCAGCACCTGATAGACCGCGAACACCGTCGCCGTGCCGAGCACCAGCAAGGCGGCCGGATGTGTGACACCGAGGCCGGGGCGGATGATCACGAGCACGCCGGCGAACCCCACCGCGATACCCAGCCAGCGCCGCCACCCCACCGCCTCGCCCAGCACGCGGGCGGCGAGCAGCGTCGTGATCAGCGGCGAGACGAAGCCGATCGCCACGGCTTCCGCGAGCGGGATGTAGATCAGCGCGGCCGAGAAGCAGAGATTGGCGACGCAGAGGCAGAGCGAGCGGATCGCCTGAAGTCGCGGCGCCCGCGTGCGCGGCGGCACGCGCCGCCCCATCAGCACGAACAGCGCCGAGACGAACGCCAGATGGAAGGCGAAGCGGGCCCACAGCACCACCGCGAGCGGCAGGGTCTGCACGCTCGCCTTGATGGCGACATCCATCGCCACGAAGGACAGCAGCGCTGCCAGCTGGTAGGCGATCCCGGCGGCGGGACGGTCGAGGGGGGCGGTCACGCCGCCCCCGCAGGGGGACTATCGGCTAGGCGGCGTCCTCGCGCCGGTCCTTCACCCGCACATAGGCGAGCGCGGCATGCTCGGCGCAGTACGGCTTGCCGAGCAGCGCCTGGGCGCCGCAGAAGCGGAATCCCGGCGTGCCGGGGTCGCCGAGCGGCCAGCAGCAGGTGCCGTTGCCGAGCCGGAGCGGCTGCGGCGGCGGCCGCATCGGCACGACCGGCGCGGGCCGGTCGGCGGGCGGGCGCGGCGCCATCGGGGTGCCGGCCATCATCGGCGAGGGCCGTGGCATCGCCGGCCGGGCGGCGCGGCGTGCCGGCCGCGGCGAGGGCGCGGCACTGGGCACGCGGCGGATCGGCGACGGCCGGGCCGCGAGATTGAGCCGATGCGCCTTGCCCACCACCGCGTTCTTGGAGATCCCCATGCGCCGGCCGATCTCGGCGGTGGAGAGCCCCTCCGACCACAGTTGACGCAGCGTGGCGATCGCGTCCTCGGTCCAGTCCATCCCGTCTGCTCCCGCCCTTTGGGGCTCTTCCTCTACCAGATACGGTATCAGAAGCGTCGGAGCGAACACAACGGGTAGACCGGCGTGTGGACAAGAAAGTTGTGGACAACCGGAGCGCGCAGGCGCCGGGCGGACTCAGAGCAGCTCCTTGCGTAGCATCCCGTGCACGCCCTTCATCCCGTTCACGGTCTGGGTGACGCGGAAATCGGCCGCCAGCGAGCAGAACTGGTAGGCGTCGATCGGGCTCAGGTTGGTGCGGGCGCAGATGAAGGCGATCATCTCGCGCAGCGCCTGCTTCATCGCGAGGTCGAGATCCTCGTTCAGTCCCATCGAGATGTAGTGGGTGGGCGTCTCGGCGCGGGGGAAGCTCAGCAGCGGCGCGGCACCGCGTTTCCGGTGCAGCAGGAAGGTCAGCACGCCGTCCAGGCACATCTCCAGCGCGGTGATGCAGACCTCGCCGTCGCCCTGCACGCCGTGGCCGTCGCCGACCGAGAAATTCGCGCCTGCGACGTGCACGGGCAGGAACAGGGTCGTACCGGCGACCAGTTCCTTGTTGTCCAGGTTGCCAGCGTGCTCGCGCGGCGGGTTCGAGGCGATGCGGCCATAGACGGGCGGCGGAGCGACGCCCATCACGCCGAAGAACGGCGCGAGCGGCAGTTCCGTACCCCAGGGCAAGCGGCAGGTGCGCCTCTCGCGATCCACCGGGATGTGCAGCACGCGGCTGGTGGGGAAGTCCTCCGGCAGCGTGCCGGCCAGCGGGCGCACCATGTTGTAGCCCCAGTCCGCGCCCGGGCTGATGCTCTCGATGCGGACCTCCAGCATGTCGCCTGGCTCGGCGCCGGCGATCGCGATCGGGCCGGTGAGGATATGCGCGCCGAGCTCCGGCGCCATGGTGGTGACGATCTCGGTCAGCGCCGGCGGCACGCTGAGCCCGCTCTCGGGCCCGGGCATCACGCCCTCGCGCCCCGAGACGCAGCTCACCTCGACCGTATCGCCCGAGTTGATGGTCAGCACCGGCGGCAGGGCGGCGTCGAAATAGCCCCAATGGACGGTCGCGGGCGAGGCGGCGAGGCGGTGCGTGGCCATGCAGATCGGGACTCCGGAGAAGCGGTCGGGCCAGTGTGGCGCAAGCTCAGGAGTTCGGCCAGACGGCGGACCTGAACCCGCCCTTGGTCAGGCTCTGCCACTGCGTGGCTGGCCGATGCGGCAGGACGTGCAGCGCCTGGCGCGCGATCTCCGATAACGTTCCGTCCGGATTGCGCAGGCCCGGGATGAAGATCTGCATCACCTGCGCGTCGCCCAGCCAGACCCGCGGCAGCCTTGGGTTGGCTTGGCGCGCCTCCTCCTCCTCCTCCCACACGGGGAACCCCTTGCCGGCCCAAGCACGGAGTTCGGCTTTGAACCTCCACCCAGAAGAGCGTATCGGCAACGCCGAAGTCGCTGGCGATCGCCAATTTGGTCCTCGCAAGCCAAGTGATGCCGGTGTCAGACTCCTGGGCCCGGTAGCCGCGCTCAAGCAGCGCCCCTCTTTCCATCCACCAGGGTGAGGAGAGGTTGCGTTCGGGCGGCAGGTTGGAGTGGCCGAAGCGGAACAGCACGGCGCCGCGCCGGACCTTGATCTGCTGGAGCGGATCCGACGTGATGCCGCCACGGAGGCACCTGCCGCGAGCAAGCCACTTCATCTGATCGCCGAGCTTTCCGGCGAAAAAGCTGTCATTGAGACAGCCGCCGTCCTGCATTCCGATCCCTCTGTCCGAACACCTCAGCGAACGTCGCCATCAGCGCCGCGTCCAGCTCCGCCATCGACGCCGTGATGCCGAGGGCCGCGAGACTCGTCACGCCATGCTCGCGCACCCCGCACGGCACGATGCCGGTGAAATGCGCGAGCTCCGGCTCGACATTCAGCGCGAAGCCGTGCCAAGTGATCCAGCGCGTCACCCGAACGCCGATCGCGCCGATCTTCGACTCGGTGCCGGCGCGCCGGTCCGCCACCCAGAGTCCGACGCGGTCGGCGCGCGTCTCGGCGCGCACGCCGAGGCGATCCAGCGCGGCGATCAGCCACGCCTGGAGCCCGTGCACATAGGCGCGCACATCCGGGCCGCGCCGGCGCAGGTCGAGCATCACGTAGCCCACCCGCTGGCCCGGACCGTGATAGGTCCACTGCCCGCCGCGCCCCGCCCGGAAGGTCGGGAAGCCGAACGGGTTGAACAGGTCCTGCGCGCGCGCCGAGGTGCCGGCGGTGTAGAGCGGCGGGTGCTCGACCAGCCAGACGCATTCAGGCTCGGTGCCGGCATGGATCGCCGCGACCCGCGTCTCCATCGCCGCGACCGCCTCCGGGTACGGCG
>CALKJX010000083.1 GCA_937995555.1 uncultured Elioraea sp. | reverse complement strand
GGCATCCCGACCGACATCCACCCCGAGGAGGGCGTGAGCGCGGTCGAGGTGGTGATGACCACGCTGCACGCCGGCGGCAAGTTCGATCAGAACAGCTATAAGGTCTCGGGCGGGCTGCACGGGGTCGGCGTCTCGGTCGTCACCGCGCTGTCGGACTGGCTCGAGGTGCGGGTCTGGCGCAATGGCGCCGAGCATTACATGCGCTTCGTCGACGGCGGCGAGCCGGAGGCACCGCTCGCGGTCGTGGGTCCGGCCGATCCGCCGGGCCGCACCGGAACGCAGGTGACTTTCCTGCCGAGCCCCTCGGTGTTCACCAACACCGAGTTCGACTTCGCCCGTCTGGAGCGTCGCCTGCGGGAGCTCGCCTTCCTCAACTCGGGCGTCGCGATCGTGTTGACCGACGCGCGCCATGTGCCGCCGGTGCGTCACGAGCTCCGCTACGAGGGCGGGCTGGTCGCCTTCCAGCAGTATCTCGACCGGGCGCACAAGCCGCTGATCGAGCAGCCGATCGCGTTCCGCGGCGAGCGCGATGGGATCGTCATCGAAATGGCCCTGTCGTGGAACGACAGCTACACCGAGACGATGCTCTGCTTCACCAACAACATCCCACAACGCGACGGCGGGACGCATCTCGCCGGCTTCCGTGCGGCGCTGACGCGCACGATCAACCGTGTGGCGCCAGAGGTGCTCCCGCGCAAGGACAAGGTCGAGATCCAGGCCGAGGACATGCGCGAGGGGCTGACCTGCGTGCTCTCGGTGAAAGTGCCCGATCCGAAGTTCTCGTCGCAGACGAAGGACAAGCTCGTCTCCTCGGAGGTGCAGCCGGTCGTGCAGGCCCTGGTGGCGGACGCGCTGTCACACTGGTTCGAGACGCATCCGGCGGAAACCAAGCGCATCCTCGGCAAGATGGCGGAGGCGGCGGCCGCGCGCGAGGCGGCGCGCAAGGCACGCGAACTGACGCGCCGCAAGGGGGTGCTCGATGTCTCCTCGCTGCCGGGCAAGCTCGCCGACTGCCAGGAGCGGGATCCGCGGCTGTCGGAACTCTTCATCGTCGAGGGCGACAGCGCCGGCGGCTCCGCGAAGCAGGGCCGCAACCGCGCGTTCCAGGCGATCCTGCCGTTGCGCGGCAAGATCCTGAACGTCGAGCGTGCGCGCTTCGACCGGATGCTGAACTCGGCCGAGATCGGCACGCTGGTGACCGCGCTCGGCACCGGCATCGGCCGCGGCGCGCCGGAGGAAGGCGGGTTCGACATCTCGAAGCTGCGCTACCACAAGATCATCATCATGACGGACGCGGACGTGGACGGCTCGCACATCCGCACGCTGCTGCTGACGTTCTTCTTCCGCCAGATGCCGGAGCTGGTGGAGCGCGGGCATCTGTACATCGCCCAGCCGCCGCTCTATCGCGCCAAGCGCGGCAACGAGGAGCGCTACCTGAAGGACGACCGCGCCCTGGAGGCCTTCCTGGTCGAGCGGGCGCTGGATGGCGCGAGTCTGACGCCGGCCGAAGGCGGGCCGCTCGCCGGCGAGGCGCTGCGGGCCGTCGTCGATCGGGCGCGGGCGGAGCGTGGCGCGATCCTGCGCCTGGCCGCGGCGGCACCGGTGCCGCTGATGGAGCAGGCGGCGATCGCGGGGGGGCTATCGCTCGCGCTGCTGTCCGACCCGGCCCGCGCGGGCGAGATGGCGGCCGCGGTCGCGCGCCGGCTCGATGCGCTGGAGCGCGAATCCGATCGCGGCTGGCGCGGTGTGGCCCAGGACGGGGCGATGGTGTTCAGCCGCACGCTGCGCGGCGTCACCGAGCGCTACGTGCTCGACAGCACGCTGTTGCAGAGCGCGGAGGCGCGGAGGCTGGACGGCGAGCGGGCCGAGCTTGCCGCGCTCTGGTCACGCCCCGCTGTCTGGCGCGCGGGCAGCATCGAGCGCAGCGTTGCCGGGCCGGTCGGGCTGACCGAGGCCGTCACCGAGACCGGCCGCAAGGGACTCACGATCCAGCGCTTCAAGGGGCTGGGGGAGATGAATCCCGAGCAGCTCTGGGAGACCACGCTCGATCCCGCCAACCGCAGCCTGCTTCAGGTACGGATCGGGGCGGCCGCCGAGGCGGGCGACGTGTTCACCACGTTGATGGGCGACGTGGTCGAGCCGCGGCGCGAGTTCATCGTCGAGAACGCGCTGAAGGTCGCAAACCTGGACGTGTGATGCGCGCGGGGCCGGCGGGGCGGCCGCGCTCCAGGCGTCAGGCGGGTTTCGCCCGGTCCGGCCAGAACCGGACGCCCCTGCGCGCATGGCCGCCGCTGACGCCGATCGGTGTTCCGTCGGCGCGCCAGCATGCCGCCCCCGTCATCGTCCCGTCGTCGTGGAAGGCGATCGCGTTCATCCCGCTCGCGACATGCGGCAGCACGACGATCTCGTGTCCGCGCCCGCGCAACCCGTCGCGCACCGTCTCGGGGAACGCGGTCTCGACCTCCACCGTGTGGCCCTGGGTCCAAAGCCGCGGCGCCTCGACCGCCTCCTGCAACGCCATGCCGTGATCGATCAGGTTGAGGAGCGCCTGCATCGCCGCGCCGAAGATGCGCAATCCGCCCGGCAGGCCGAGCGCATAGCGCGGCCGCCCGTCGGCGAGCGCGATCATCGGCGACATCGAGGTGGTCACGCGCTTGCCGGGCGCGATCGACAGCGCGTGGCCGGGATGCGGGTCGAACAGATACATGTGGTTGTTTGCCACCATCCCGGTGCCGGGCACGACGATGCGCGCGCCGAACAGGCTGTTGATGGTCTGGGTCGAGCAGACGATGCGGCCTTCCGCATCGGCCACGGTGATGTGCGTGGTGTTCGCGGACTCCAGCATCGCCACCGCGGCACTCCACGCCTGCGCGCGATCGGGATCGAGTGCCGCGCGCCGCTCCGCCGCATACGTCTTGTCGAGCAGCCGCGCGACCGGCGTCGCGACGAACGCCGGATCGCCGGTGGCGGCCTTGCGGTCGGCGAAGGCGATCTTCAGCGCCTCGGCGATCAGGTGCAGCGTCGCGGCGGTGCCGAAGCCGAGGCTGCGGATGTCGTAGCCCTCCAGGATGTTCAGCATCTGGACGATGTGCACGCCGCCCGAGGACGGCGGCGGCGGGCCGACGATCTCGACGCCGCGATAGGTCCCGCGCACGACCGCGCGCTCGACCGTGCGGTAGCCGGCGAGGTCGGCAAGGCTCAGGAACCCGCCCGCGCGGGCGGAATGATCGGCGACGGTCCGGCCGATCGCGCCCCCATGCAGCGCCGCCGGACCCTCGCGCACGATGTCGCGCAACACCTCGGCATAGTCCCCCTGCACCAGCCGCGCACCAGCCGCCAGCGGCGCGCCATCCGGCAGGTAGAGCCGCGCGATCTCCCGGTCCTTTGCCAGGTCCACCGCGGTGTCGGCGATGCACTCGTGCAGGAACGGCGTGATGCGGAAGCCGCGCGCGGCATGGCGGATCGCGGGCTCCATCACGTCAGCGAGCGGCATGGTGCCGAACCGCTCGAGCGTCTCGCACCAGGCGGGCAAGGCCCCCGGCGTGGCAGTCGCCTTCGGGCCGACCGCATTCTCGCGCCCCTCGGTGTCGAGATAGGTCGGCAGTATGTCTGAGACCGGACGATAGATGTCCGGGCGCGTCGCCGCCGGTGCCGTGGGAAGCCCGTCGATGATGCGATGAGTGCCGTCGGGCAGGCGCAGATGTGTCAGCCCGCCGCCGAGGATGCCCACCATCATCGGCTCGACCACCGTGAGCGTGAACAGCGCCGCGACGGCTGCATCCACCGCATTGCCGCCGGCGGCCAGCATCTCGGCGCCGGCGGCCGAGGCGAGCGGATGGTTGCTCACCACCATCCCGCGCGTGCCGGTGGCGGGGCGCTTCTCGCAGTCGAACGTCGTCGCCGCGCGGTCGCGCCAGGTGGTTTCGTTCACGGCATGGCTCCGGTGCAGTGCGGCACCATCCTGCACGTCCGGTACGGCGCCGCAAGGCCGCCTCCCTTGACCCGCGCGCGCACGACGGCGATCGTTGCGCTCCAGGGGGGGCCCGGCCGGCATGCTCACGATCTACGGCGTCTATCGCTCACGCGCTTCGCGCAACATCTGGCTCGCCTATGAAATGGGCCTGGAGTTCCGCCACGTGCCGGTGATCCAGGCCTACCGGCTGGGCGATCCGCACGCCCCGGACGCGCCGCTCAACACGCGCTCACCCGCGTTCCTGGCGATCAATCCGAACGGGCACGTGCCCTCGATCGACGATGACGGGCTGATCCTGCACGAGTCGCTGGCGATCAACCTCCACCTCGCGCGCAAGCATGGCGGCCCGCTCGCACCGGCGAGCCATGCCGAGGACGGGCTGATGGGCATGTGGTCACTCTGGGCCGCGACCGAGGTCGAGCCGCACTCGATCCAGATCCTGTATCACCGCGTCGGCAGGCCGCCCGCGGAGCGCGACCCGGCGGTGGCGGAGGCCGCGATCGCGGCGCTGCACGGACCCTTCGCGGTGCTCGACCGGCATCTCGCGGCGAACGGTTTCGTGGTCGGCGGGCGCTTCACGGTGGCAGACATCAATGTCGCCGAGGTGGTGCGCTACGCGATGCCGGCACCGGAACTGTTCGCCGCGGCACCGGCCGTGAAGGCCTGGCTTGCCGCCTGCCACGACAGGCCCGCGTTCAAGCGCATGATGGCCGAGCGGGAGCGCGAACCGGCTTGACTCACCCCGCCTCCGCGAGGAACGCGCCGACCGCGTCGTTGAACACGCTCGCGCGCTCGAAATAGGCGGAGTGCCCCGCACGCGGCACCGAGACATGCCGCCCGTTCGGCATCCGCGCCGCGAGCCCCGGTGCGATGAAGGACGGGAACACCACGTCCTCCTCGCCGGTGATCCAGAGCGTCGGCGTCGTGACGGACGCCAGCACCTCCGGCGGCTTCTCGCGCGCCGCGTGCAGCCGCTTGCGCAACGCGTCCTTGTCGAGCCCCGCACTCAGCGCATCGAGCGCGCGGTAGAGGTAGTGCAGCGCGGGCTGCTCGGCTGCCGCGCGCGCCCCCATCGCCGGATGCACGCCTGCCTCCAGCGTCTCGTCCCGCGCCCCGGCACGCGCGCGCCAGGCAGCCAGCTGCGCGCCGCCCGAGGCATCCGCGCGCACGAGGTCGATCGGTCCCGCGGTCGCGGCCATCACGAGCGCGGCCACGCGCTCGGGTGCGGCGAGGGCGAAGTTCAGTGCCGTCCAGCCGCCCATCGACTGCGCGACGATGCGCACGCGCTCAAGCCGCAGATGGTCGAGCAGGGCCGCGAGATCGCCCGCATAGGCGGCGGGATCGACGCCCGATGCCGGCGCGGTCGAGGGAAAGAAGCCGCGATGGCTGAAGGTGACGCAGGTGTAGCGCGGGCAGAACGCCGCCACCTGCTGCCACCACGACAGGTGATTGCCGCCGAGCCCGTGCGCGAACACGATCGGCGGCCCCTCGCCGGTGACCTCGTAGTGGATCGCGCAGTCGCCGCGCTCGAGCCGGCCGACCGTGCGCGGCGCGACACCGCCGGCATGGGCGAAGGGCGGTGCCATCGCGTCAGTACGTCGCGCGTCCGCCGGAGAGGTCGAACACCGCTCCGGTGGTGAAGCTGTTCTCGGCCGAGACGAGCCAGGCCACCATCGCGGCGATCTCCGCGACCTCGACGAAGCGGCCGCGCGGGATCTTGGAGAGCATGAACTCGATGTGTTGCGGGCTCATCTGGTCGAAGATGCGTGTGCGTGCGGCCGCCGGCGTGATCGCGTTCACGGCGATGTCGTGATTCGCGCACTCCTTGCCGAGCGACTTCGCCAGCGTGATCACCGCGGCCTTCGAGGCCGAATAGGCCGCCGCGTTCGGATTGCCCTCCTTGCCCGCGATCGAGGCGATCAGCACGACGCGGCCGTAGTTGCGCGCGACCATGCCGGGCAGCAGGGCGCGGCAGCAATGCATGGTGCCGTCCACGTTGACGCGCATGATGCGGTGCCATTCGGAGAGGGGATACTCCCAGGTCCTGGCGTTCGGCCCGGCGATGCCGGCCGAGGTGACGAGGATGTCGCACGGCCCGGTCTCGGCCTCGCAGGCGGCGGCGGCGGCCTCGACCGCATCGAGGTCGGCCACGTCCACCGCGCGCGGCCGGGCGGCCTCGCCGATCGCGGCCGCGGTCGAGGCAGCCATCGCCCCGTCGAGATCCCAGATCTCGACCCGCGCGCCGCTCAGCGCCAAGCGCTCGGCAATGGCGCGGCCGATGCCCTGCGCGCCGCCTGTGACCACCGCCACGCGGCCGTCGAGATCGATCCGGTTCATGCGTTCCCGTCCCTTGGATGGTGTCGCTGCATGGGTAGTCGATGCGACGCGTTCCGTCACGTCGGTGTCAGACAGAGCGTCTGTAAAGTCACCACTTGACGAACGGCGTCAAGCTACTACTTCAGGTCCTGTGGTCGTCGAGCGCCAGGACCGGATCGGCAGAACGCTGCGCGAGGCGCGCCAGGAGCGGGCGAAGCAGGACCCGCGCGGGTTCTCGCTCCGCGCGGTAGCCGGGCGGCTGGGCGTCTCGGCAACCTATCTCTCGCTGGTCGAGCGCGGCCAGGAGCGGCCCACGGAGGCGTTCCTGCGCCGCGCCTGCACCGAGCTCGGCCTCGATCCGGAGACGCTGCTGCCGCTCGCCGGCCGGCTCGCAGCAGATGTCGCGCAGAGCCTGATCGAGCGGCCCGAACTGGTCGAGGCCGTGCGCATGCTGCGCGCGATGCCCGAGCCCGAACTCCGCCGCGCCGTCCGCCGCATCCGCGACGGCGAGTGGTGACCCGACACTGAGACAGGAGATCGATCATGGACCTGCTTCCCGACAACCGGCTGGAGTTCGCCTTCCCGGAGATCCACCCGGACGCCGTGCTGCAGATCGAATTCCAGCGCACCCTGCGCGTGCCCGATGATGGGCAGCACCACCACCTGCCGCCCGGGCTCGGCCGTTTTCCGCTGCGCGGGGTCGATGAGCTCGATCCCGAACGCGTGCCGACCCACTGGCTCCGGCGCGGCGGCATGGTCATGCCGATGTGGCAGGCGGAGGCGTGCTGGCTGCGCTTCTCCTCGCCCGCCGGCTATCCGTTCCTTCTGAAGGTCGGAGCCGGCAAGATCAACGCGGTGACCGGGGCGGCCTGGCGCAACGAGCCGGATTTCGGCAATCAGGACTACGTCGAAGTGCCGTCCCAGCCCTGGCTTGACGGGTTCAAGACCGACGACGGGACCGTGCGCCAGTTCGTCGCCATGCCGCTCGGCTGCGGCTATACGGTCGAGGAGCAGATCACCGGGGAGGCCTGGTGGGGCGGGGTGCAGCTGCTCGCCCATCCGCTGAAGGGCCAGGTGTGGCAGCGGCGCATGGCGGAGGAACAGCGGCGCCAGGCGGAGCGGGAGCGGCGCATGGCGGAGATTCAGCGGCAAATGGCGGAGTGGCTGCGGCGCGAGGAGGCGGATTTTTTTTCCTTCTGTCGTCTCCACCTCTCCGAGACAATAACCCGTGAGTGCCGCCGCCCCAGTGGCCGGGGTGCCCTTGCCATGGGTCTTGCCCCTGGCGGATCGATCCGCCAGGAGATCGAGCGGGCGCGCGAACGCCGCTCCAACTGGGAACTCTCCGCCCGCGCGCGCTGCTTCGTCCATCTCGCCAACAGCGAGGTCTGGCGCGGGATCACGGGCGAGGCGCCGCCCACCGTGCCGCCCAGCGCCGCCGACTACACCCGCGCCGGTCTCCCCTGGTTCGACTGGTACGCCGAGCAGCCGATGGCGGACCCGCCATCGCGTCCGTCGGTGCTGCGGCGCGTCCGGTCGGTCTGCCAGCTCTCGCGCGCGAAAGGCGAGACAGTGCTGCCCGAGAACGAGAGCTTCCCGCCGCCGCGGCCCGTGCGGCTCAGGCGGCCGAACCGCGCCGCCCGGCTGGACGGTCGCCGGTAGCCGCTACCACCACCGCACAGACTCGCGTTCGCGCGGCGCCGGCGTGTCGGCGACCGGGCGCTGCGGGCCATAGGGGGCGGTCTCGGTCCAGCAATCCACCGTGGCGAGGCTGCGGGTGCAGAAGGCGGGCGCGGTCACGACCTCGCGCGTGCGGCAGTACTCGCCGCGGCGCTCCAGGTGAAGCGACGAGCAGTCCTTCCCCACGACCAGCGAATAGATCGCGTCGATCGGGCTGCGCTGCAGCACGGCATAGGACGTCACCACGGTGCCGGCCGCGATCAGCGAGACCGGGGTGCCCTGGATCTCGGACCCGCAGCCGGCGCCGGCCAGCAGGACCAGCAGGAGGAGACGCGCGCGCATGGGCGCCATTCCAGGCCACGTCGCGTTGAGGTCCGGTTAACCGGCCGCGATTTGCGCCCATCAGCCGCGATGGATATGTTCCCGCGCCGCGCGCCAGGGCAAAGAGGCGGGCGCGGTTGCACATGATGGCCGCCGACGCCGATACGCGGTCGGGCCAGGGGACAGCGATTTGGCCGACATCTTCGACGAGATCGAGGAAGACCTCCGCAAGGAGCGCGCGAAGAAGCTCTGGGACCGCTACGGCTGGATTGTTCTGGTGGTGGCCGGCGGGATCATCCTCGGCGTGGCGGGCTGGCGCGGCTGGCAGTGGTACGAGCACCGCCAGGCGGCTCAGGCGGCGGAGC
>CALKJX010000082.1 GCA_937995555.1 uncultured Elioraea sp. | reverse complement strand
CCGCATCGGCCTCCGTCTCGTCGCCGGCGTAGAGGTCGTCGAGCATGGCCTTGTCGAGGGCGGCAGGCGGCCCCTCGAACACCACGCGGCCGGCGCGCAGCGCGACGATCCGGTCGGCGTAGTCGCGCGCGAAGCCGACATTGTGCAGGTTGACGAGAGTGGTGATGCCGCGCGCGCGGTTGATCGCGCGCAGCGTCTCCATCACCAGGGCGGCATTGCGCGGATCGAGCGAGGCGGTCGGCTCGTCGGCCAGGATGATCTCGGGCCGCTGCATCAGCGCCCGCGCGATCGCCACCCGCTGCTGCTGCCCGCCCGAGAGCCGCTCGACGCGCACGAACGCCTTGTCGGCGAGCCCGAACTCGTCGAGCAGCGCCATCGCCTCGAGCTGATCGGCGTGCGGGAACAGGCCCGTCCAGCTCCGCCAAAACGGCAGCGCGATCAGCCGGCCGGCCAGCACGTTGGTCAGTGCATCGAGGCGGGGCGAGAGGTTGAACTGCTGGAACACCATCGCCGCCCGCGCCCGCCAGTGATACAGCGCCCGGCCGCCGAGGCGGCTGACATCCACGCCGTCGGCGACGATGCGGCCGGCCGAGACCGGCGCGAGCCGATTGACCGCGCGCAGCAGGGTCGACTTGCCGGCGCCGGAGGGGCCGATCACGGCGACCATCTCGCCGCGCGCCACCACGAACGACACCTCGTCCACGGCAACGACAGTCCCGAAACGGACCGACAGGCCCTCGATCGCAAGCGCGGTGGCTCGGCTCCCGTCCATGGCGGCAGAGTTGCCGCGCGAAGGTTTCAGCCGCGCCGCACTTCCGTGAAAGAACGATGATAAACGAGTCTGGATGCGGATGAGGCGCCGCGGTGATCCGGGACGGCTGCGATGGTCGTCGCCGCGCCGGCACGGCATCCCATAAGGGCCGCCTGGGTGCGGCAGGCGCGACGGGGCTGCGCGTCGGCGCGGTCCGTCAGGCCGCGCGCAACTGGCCGAGGAAGCGGTCGAGCGCGTCGCGCAGCGTGCGGCCCTGGCCGGCGACTGCCGCAGCCGCGCCGCCGAGCTCGCCCAGTGCCGCCTCCGCGGCGGCCATGCCCGCCGAGACCCGGCCGACGCTCGCCGACACCGCGCCGGTACGCGCTGCCGCCTGGGTGATCGTCGCCGCGATCTCGCGCGTCGCCTTGCCCTGCTGCTCGACCGCGGCGCTGATCTGCTCCGCGACCTGCTCGATCTCGGCGATCACGCGGCTGAAGCCCTTCACGGTCGTGACAGTATTGCCGGTCGCGGCCTGGATCGCCTGGATCTGTTCGGCGATCTGGTCGGTGGCGCGCGCAGTCTGGCTCGCCAGGCTCTTCACTTCGGAGGCAACCACGGCGAAGCCCTTGCCCGCCTCGCCGGCGCGCGCCGCCTCGATCGTCGCGTTCAGCGCCAGCAGGTTGGTCTGGCCGGCGATGTCGGCGATCAGCCGGACCACCTCGCCGATGCGCTGGGCCGCCTCGGCGAGTCCCTGCACGATCCGGTCGCTGGCCGCGACATCCTTGCTGGCGCGGCGTGTCGCCTCGGCGGCATGCGCGACCTGGCGCGAGACCTCCTCGATCGAGGCGGCGAGCTGCTGCGCTGCGGCGGCGACATTCTCGGTGGCGGCGGTCGCGTCCTGCGCGGCCGCGCCGATCGCGCCCGCCTCGCGCGCGGTGCTCTCGGTGGTCGTCCCCATCGCCGCGACGGCGGCCTCGACCGTGTTCGACGATCGGGTCACTTCCGTCGCGACCCCGCCGACACCCCGCTCGAACTCCTCGGCGAGCCGGGCGAGCAGGGTGCGCCGTTCCGCCTCCGCCGCACGCCGCGCCGCCTCGGCCTCCGCCTCGGCCGCGCGGCCCTTGGCGAGGCCCTGCCGCATGGCCTCGAGCGCCTCCGCCATCGCGGCGAGCTCGTCGCTGCCCTCGCGCCGCACCGGTTGGTCGAGGTCGCCCGCACCGATCGCGTGCATCGCGTCGCGCAAACGGCGGATGCGCCCGACCACGGATCGCCCGACATACCCCCAGGCGATCGCGACCGTCAGCACCAGGCTCGCGCCGGCAAGCAGCAACAGGATCAGTCGCCCGGAGGCGGTCGCGTCGGCAGCGCCAGAGGCCGCGCGCTCGGCCATCACCTCGGCCGCCCGCACCTGCCCGGCGACCGCTTCGGTGAGCCGCGCGGCGAGAGCCCGGGTCGCCTCGAGCGCCCGCTCCGCCTCGGCGGCGGCGGCCAGTTCCCGGCTGCGCAACGCGAACAGCCCGTCCTCGCCCGGGCCGTGCGCGAGCAGGGCTGGCACCGCCCGCTTCAACGCGGCGCTCCCCTCGACCGCACCGGCGTCGCGCAGCGCACGCTCGATCCGCGCCGCAGCGGCGGTGAAGCGCTCCCGCAGCGGCACGAGCAGGACGGCCTGCGCGATCTGGCCACCCTCGGCGAGCAGACCGGCGATCAGGTTGGCCTCGGCACGCGCTTCCAGCATCGCGGTGAGCGCGACCAGTTCGCCGTCGGCGAGCGCATTGAGCGACGCCTCGACCGCGCCGGGATCGCCCCCTTCGGTCGCGCCGCGCAGGCCGATGGTGAGCGCGAAGCCAGCCTCGTCCACCAGCGGCGCGATGAGCTCGAGCACCGCGCGGTGATCGCGCCACATCGCCGCCAGCCGGGCGGTGCGGTGGGCCTCGGCTGCGAGCCGCCGGTCGGTCGCGGCGGCAAGACGCTCGAGACTCGCGGCCATGCCCTCCGCCGCCTCGGAGAGCCGTGCCGCGGAGGCCGGATCGGCGTGCGCGAGCACCCGGGCAAGGTCGGCCCGCAGGGCTTCGCTGATGCGCGCCAGCGCAACGCGCGAGGCGGCGGCGGCCTCGCTGCTGTCCGCGGCGGCGAGCACCGGCGCGGCCGCCGCGAGTTCCTTCGCGGTGGCGTCGAGACGCAGCGCCCCCTGCATCGCCGGCAGGCTCTCACCCGTGACCATGGCGACCGAGACGCCGAGGCGCGCCTGGGTGATCCACGCCGCCCCCGACGCAGCGACCGCCAGCGCAGCAACCGTGCCGAAGGCGAGGAACAGCCGCCCGGCGAGACCGAGCGCCGACAGGCGCGGCACGGTACGGCGCATGGCTCAACCTGCCACGGCGGGCAGGCGCTCGACCGGGCGGAAGCTGCCGTCGGCCTGGATCACCGTGAGGAACACCGCGTCCGAGCCCTGGTTCTTGCCCGGGCCGAAGACGAGCGGGAAGCCGTCGAGGTCGAAGCGTCCGTCCTTCAGCGCCGCGAGCAGTCCCTGGCGGGTCGGCGTCTCGAGCTGCCCGAGGGCAGCCAGCGCCATGCGCCCGACCAGATAGCCTTCGAGCGAGATGAAGCCCGGCTTGGCGTTCGCGTCGTGCGCGGCCAGCGCCGCCTGGTACTTCGCCACCACCGGCACGGCGGGGTCGCGCGGATAGGGCACGACCTGGGTCACCACCACGCCCACACCGCGGTCACCCAGCTCGGCGGCGAGCGGATCGCTGCCGACGAAGGAGATGTTGACGAAAGTGGGATTCAGCCGGACCTGGCGGGCCACCTTGATGAACTCGGCGCAGGGACGGTAGGCGCCGACCATGATCACCGCGTCCGGCCGGCCACGCTGGATCGCGAGCACGGCCGACCGCACCGCCACCGTGTTGCGCTCGTAGGTGCCTTCGGCCGCGAGCTCCATGCCGCGCTTCGCCAGCGCCCGCTGCGTCCCCGCCAGCCCCGCGCGGCCGAAGGCATCATCCTGGTAGAAGATCGCGATGCGTTTGGCGCCGAGATCCTCGGTCAGCCGCGCGACCATGGTTTCGGTCTCCTGGAAATAGGAGGCGCGCAGATTGACGACGTTCGCGAGCTTCGGATCGCGCAGGAACTCCGCCCCCGTGAATGGGCCGAGGAACGGCACACCGGTTTCCGCTGCGATCGGCTGGGCGGCCGCGCTGGTCGGCGTGCCGACGGGGCCGATCAGGGCGAACACCCGGTCCTCCTCGATCAGCGCGCGCGTCGCGGTGACCGATCTGGTCGGCTCGTAGCCGTCGTCGCGCGTTACGAGTTCGAGGCGGCGGCCCTTCACGCCGCCGGCGCGGTTCGCCTCGGCGAAGGCGGCGAGAATGCCCTCGCGCATGCCGAGCCCGAGCGCGGCGGCCGGGCCCTCGAACACCGCGGCCTGGCCGAAGCGGATGGCGCCGGCGCCGATGCCGGGATCCGCGGCATGCGCACGCACTCCGGCGACCGGCGCCAGGGCGAGACCGGCAAGCAGGGAACGACGGCTGAGCATGGGGGGTGTCTCCCGGAACAGGGGCGGCGTCGCCGCGGGTGAAGCCTGGTCGTCCGGGATACCGCAGAGTGCTTACAAGATCGTTGACAGGGCGGCCGTTCGGCACCCGTCAGGCGAAGCGGATCAGCGCGAACCAATGGCCGCGCATCTGCGTGGTGTCGCGCAGCAGCCCGTCGGGCGCAAGCGCCAGGCGCCTTCGCTGCACCGTGTCGGCGAGGTTAGCGCCGACGATCTCCGCGACACCGTCGGCTGCGCGCACGACGATGTCGCCATGGCTGGTGAAGGGGTCGATGCGCGGCGCGCTGTCCCACGTCACCGGCCGGTCGGGCGCGCCGTCGCCGATGCCCTGGCGCCACTGCACGACGATGTCGCCGCGCCGCAGCGGCACCGCCTCGATCGGGTGGGCGCGATAGGGCTGCGCGCCCCCCTCGCGCGTCCGGCGGACCGCATCGCGCACATAGGTCGAGTGCCACTCGCAATAGGCGAACCAGGGCGCGCCGCCGGTCGCCGCCCAGACCCCGGCGCCGATGAAGGCCGCACTCCACGCCCAGCGGTCGCCGTTCGCATCGACCGTGCGGCCGTCGACGTGGCGGTAGAGCGGGCGGCCGGCGGCGTCGCCGACGATGCGCCAGTACTCGCCGATCCAACCGTTGCACGGCTCCTCGTCCTCGAGCCGGCCGAGGAAGCGCGCCTCCTCGCCTTCCGCCCAGGCGGCGAGCCGTTCCGCGATCGTGTTCATCGCCGGCCCGCCTGACGCGCCGCGCGCGGCTCGTCTAGGCTGCGCCGCGGCCGCGACCATGCCGCCATCCGCCCACCTCCACCGGAAGGAAACGCCGTGATCGTCGATCTGCGCATCTACACCTGCAAGCCCAACCACCTCGACGCCTTCGTCGCCCTCTACCGCGAGCACGCCTGGCCGTTGCAGCAGAAGTATCTCGGCCGCTGCGTGGGCTGGTACGTGACGGTGGAGGGGCAGCTCAACCAGGTGGTGCACATGTGGGCCTACGACTCGCAGGCCGATCGCGAGCAGCGGCGGTCGGCGATGGCGGCGGATCCGGCGTGGCAGGCCTATCTGAAGCGTGCGGCCGAGGCCGGCTATCTCGTCCACATGGAGAACCGGATCATTCGACCGGCCGCGCACTGGACCCCGCTGCCCGGGATGTAACGGCGATGTGATGCGGCCCGACCGTCCGGACGGTTTGCAGTCCGACCGTCCGGACGGTATGTTGCGTCGCATCATGCTGAAGGGCCCCGATACCCGCGATCGCCTGCTGGACGCCGCCGAGACGGTGGTGGCCGCGCGCGGCGTCTCCGCGCTCTCCCTCGACGCCGTTGCTGCCGCGGCGGGGGTCAGCAAGGGCGGACTCCTGCATCACTTCCGCTCCAAGGAGGCGCTGCTCGCCGGGCTGGTGGAGCGCATGGCCGCCGAGATGCGCGCGATCTTCGATGCGGTGGTGGCGGCCCAGCCGCCCGGCCCCGGCCGGCACACGCGCGGCGTGATCGCCTGGGCGCTGCACAGCGCGCCGGAACGCGCCGAGCGCGACCTGCGCATCGCCGCCGCCCTGCTGTCGGCGCATGCGCACGATCCGAAGCTGATCGACCCGATCCGAACCGAGCACGCGCGCATCCGCGCGCAGGTGGAGGATGACGGCCTCACGCCGGGCCACGCGCATGTCGTGATGGCGGCGGCGGACGGGCTGTTCCTCGCCAAGGTGTTCGGCCTCTGGACCCCGACGCCGGAACAGGCCGCAGCGATGGAGCGCGTGATGCGTGCGCTCGCGGCGCCATGAAGCGGATCGTCGTGATCGCGGTCGCCGCACTGGCGATCGTGCCGGCGGTGGCGTTGCTGACGATGCGCGAGGTGGTGCCGTCGCGCGCGCCGGTCGCGGCGGCGGCGGATGCCGTGCGGGTCGGGGTCGGCGCACTCGGCCGCGTGGAGCCGGCGAGCCGGGTGCTGCGGGTGTCGCACGGCAGCGGGCCCGAGGGGGCGCGCGTCGCACGGCTGCTGGTGGCCGAGGGCGAAGAGGTCGCGGCCGGCCAGGTGCTCGCCGAGATGCATGATCTGCCGCGCAAGCAGGCGGCGCTGGCGCAGGCCGAGGCGTCGCTCGCGCTGGCCGAGGCGCGGTTCGCGCGGCTCAAGGCAGCGGGCCGCGACACCGAGATCGCGGCGGCGCGGGCGCGGGTCGCGGCCGCCGAGGCGGCGGAGCAGAGTGCGGTGCGCGAGGCGCGGCGGGCGGAGCAGTTGCTGCGCACGGCAGCCGGCAACCAGGCGACGTGGGATCGCACGCGGTTCGCCGCCGCCCAGGCGACGGCCGAGCGCACGCGCGCCGAGGCCGAGCTTGCGGCGCTCTTGTCCCCCCGTGCGGAGGACGTCGCGGTGGCCGAGGCCGAGGTCGCAGGCGCGCGCGCGGCGGTGGCGGAGGCGCGGGCGGCGCGCGACCTCGCGCGGATCGTCGCGCCGATCGCGGGGACCGTGCTGAAGGTGCATGCGCGGCCCGGCGAACGCGTGCCGGAGGACGGGCTGCTGGAGCTCGCCGACCTGTCAGCGCTGGATGTGGTCGCCGAAGTCTACGAAACGGATCTGCCGCGGGTGCGCGCGGGTGCGTCGGCGCAGGTGTCCGTTCCTGGATCGAACCGTGTGGTTGCGGCGCGGGTGGTGGATGTCGGGTGGCGTGTCGGCCGCCAGTCGGTGCTGAGCCCCGACCCGGTGGCGAGCATCGACAGCCGCGTTGTGGAGGTGCGCCTGCGTCTCGACCCGGCGGCGAACGACGTGCTGCGCCGCCGGACCAACATGCAGGTCCAGGTGTCGATCCAGCCGTGAGGTGGGTTGACGGGATCCAAGGACCGATGGCCCTTGGCGGCGTCCAGGGGCGGGGCCCCCGGGTCTTTCTGCCCTTTCGCTTGGCCTGGCGGCAGCTCCGGCATGAGAAGTCCCGCCTCGCCGCCGCCATCTCCGGCGTGGTGTTCGCCTGCCTGCTGATCTTCATGCAGCTCGGCTTCATGACGGCGCTGTTCGAGAGTGCGGTGCAGGTCCAGAAGTCGTTGCACGCGGATCTGTTCCTGATGCACAGCACGACCGAGGCGCTGTGGCGCTCCACACCCTTCCCGCGCGCGCGTCTGGCGCAGGCGCTGGCGGTGCCGGAGGTCGAGCGGGTCGCGCCGATCTATGTGCAGAACGTGGTCTGGCGCAACCCCAAGACCAGCCTGAAGCGCACGCTGCTGCTGTTCGGGGTGGATCCGACCTCGGGCGTGGTCGGTTTTCCTGGCCTCACGGCGGACGGGCTCGCGGCGATCACCAAGCCCGACGTGATCCTGTTCGACGCGCGGGCGAAACCCGAGTTCGGCGCCGTATCGTCCTGGCTCGCGGAGGGGCCGGTGGTGAGCGAGCTCGGCAACCGTCGCGTGGAGGTGGCGGGGTTGTTCGAGATCGGCGCGACCTTCGGCTCGGAGGGCAACGCGCTGACGTCCGAGGCGAATTTCTGGCGCTTCGTGCCGAACCACACGCCCGCGCAGGTCAATGTCGGCGCGATCATGCTGCGCGCCGGCGCGGATGCCACGGCGGCGCAGGCGGCGCTCCGCCATATCCTGCCGGATGATGTGATGGTCCTCACCAAGCCCGAGCTCATCGCGTTCGAGAAGACCTACTGGGCGAACACCGCTCCTGTGGGGTTCATCTTCGGCCTCGGGGTCGTGATCGGGCTGATCGTGGGGTGCGTGATCGTCTACCAGATCCTGTTCAGCGACATCTCGCGCCACATCGGGGAGTACGCGACGCTGAAAGCGATGGGCTACACGAACGGCTATCTCGTGCGCGTGGTGATGGGCGAGGCGCTGATCCTGGCCGTTCTCGGTTATGTACCCGGCTGGATCCTCGGGCTCGGGCTGTACGAGCTCGCCTCGGCGCGGATCTTCATTCCGCTGACGATGACGGTCGAGAAGAGCATCGGCGTGTTCGCGCTGATCTTCGGCATGTGCGTGGTCTCGGGTCTGCTGGCAATCCGCAAGCTCAAGGACGCCAATCCGGCGGACATGTTCTGATGGATGCGGTGCGGATCAGCGGACTGACACACCGTTTCGGCGACGGCGAGACGGCCAAGCCCGTGCTCCATGGACTCGATCTCAGTGTCGCGGCGGGCGAGGTGGTGCTGCTGACGGGACCGTCGGGGTCGGGCAAGACCACGCTGCTGACGCTGATCGGCGGGCTGCGCGCGGTGCAGGAGGGATCGTGCGTGGTGCTCGGCACGGAGCTTGCCGGCGCCGACGAGGCAACACGCGTGGCCGTGCGCCGGCGCGTCGGCTTCATCTTCCAGCACCACAACCTGCTCGGGTTCCTCACCGCGCGGCAGAACGTGGCGATGGCGCTGGAGGTCGATGCGCGGCTCAGCGAGGCCAAGCGGCTCGCGCGGGCGGACGCGATGCTGGACGCGGTCGGCATCGGCGACAAGGCGCGCGCCTATCCGGCCACGCTGTCGGGCGGACAGCGCCAGCGCGTGGCGATCGCGCGGTCGCTGGCGCACGAGCCTGGCCTGATCCTCGCCGACGAGCCGACGGCCGCGCTCGACGCACGCACCGGGCACGAAACCATGGAGCTGCTGCAACGGCTCGCCAAGGAGCAGCACCGCACGGTGTTCATCGTCACCCACGATCCGCGCATCCACGACATCGCCGACCGGATTGTTGCCATGGAGGACGGGCACATCATCGAGGGCGCGCACGCATGAGCCGAGCCGCTCTCCCTTGACCTCCCCCATCGGCTGCGGACACACCTCGAGCATGACCAAGGCACCGCACTGGCACGCCATGCCGGCCGAGGAGGTCTCTGCGCAACTCGGCACCTCGACCAAGGGGCTCGATGATGCAGAGGTGCAGGCGCGCCTCGCGCGGCACGGCCCGAACCGGCTGCCCGAACCCGTGCGCGCGGGGCCGGTGCGTCGGTTCGTGGCGCAGTTCCAGAACGTGCTGATGCAGGTGCTGCTCGGCGCCGCGCTCGTCACCGCGCTGCTGGAGCATTGGGTCGATACCGTCGTCATCGTCGCCGTGGTGGTGATCAACGCGATCGTCGGCTTCATCCAGGAGGGCAAGGCCGAACAGGCGATGGACGCCGTGCGGCGCATGCTCTCGCCGCGCGCAACCGTGATCCGCAACGGCCACCGGCACGGCATCGATGCTGCCGGGATCGTGCCGGGCGATCTCGTCGTGCTCGAACCGGGCGACCGCGTGCCCGCCGATCTGCGCATCGTCAGCGCGCGCGGCCTCAGCATCCAGGAGGCGATCCTCACCGGCGAGAGCCTGCCGGTCGCGAAGTCGCCGGAGCCCGTGGACGATCACGCCGCCCTCGGCGACCGTTCGTCGATGGCCTTCTCCGGAACCGTGGTCGCCGCCGGGCACGGACGCGGCGTCGTCGTCGCCACCGGGACGAACACCGAGATCGGCCGCATCTCCGACATGCTCGCCGAGGTGGAACAGCTCCAGACGCCGCTCCTGCGCGCGATCTCGCAGTTCGGCAAGGCGCTCAGCGTCGCGATCCTGCTGCTGGCGGCGGCGACCTTCGCCTTCGGCTACGCGCTGCGCGGCCTGCCGGCGGACGAGATGTTCCTCGCCGCGGTCGGCATTGCGGTCGCGGCGATCCCCGAGGGGCTGCCCGCGGTGATCACCGTGATCCTCGCCCTCGGCGTGCGCCGGATGGCCGCGCGCAACGCGATCGTGCGCCGGCTGCCGGCGGTGGAGGCGCTCGGCAGCGTCGACATCATCTGCACCGACAAGACCGGCACGCTGACGCGCAACGAGCTCTCGGTGCGCGCGATCGCCCTGCATGACGGCGAGATCGAGGTCGCCGGCGTCGGCTACGTCCCGGAAGGGGACACTACGCGCGACGGACGAGTGATCGGGGCCGAGGACGATCCCGCGCTGGCGGCGATGCTGCGCGCCGCCATGCTGTGCAACGATGCGCGGCTGCATCGCGACCATGGCGCCTGGACGATCGAGGGCGACCCGACCGACGGCGCCCTCCTGGTCGTCGCCGAGAAGGCCGGGCTCGATGCGGCGGCGATCCAGCGCCGCTGGAGCCGCACCGACGCGATCCCGTTCGAGTCCGATCACAAGTTCATGGCCACGCTGCACCACGACCACGAAGGCCATGGACTGATCGCGGTGAAGGGCGCGCCCGAGGTGCTGCTCGCGCGGTGCGCGGATGTCGACGCGGGCTGGCACGCGCGGATCGATGCGCTCGCGGAACGCGGCTACCGCCTGATCGCGGTCGCGTCCCGTCCCACCGCGCACGACCATCTCACGCTCAGATTCGACGACATCCGCGACCTCGAACTTCTCGGCGTGGCCGCGCTGATCGATGCCGCGCGCGAGGAGGCGATCGCCGCCGTCGCGGAATGCCGCCGCGCCGGCATCGCGGTCACCATGATCACGGGCGATCACGTCGGCACAGCGCTCGCGATCGGCCGCGAGATCGGACTCGATGTCTCGAACGGCGCGCTCACCGGGGCCGAGCTCGACGCGATGGACGATCGCGCGCTGACGCAGTCCGCGGATCGCGTGCACATCTACGCGCGCACCTCGCCGGCGCACAAGCTGCGGCTCGTACAGGCGCTCCAGGCGCGCCGGCACGTGGTCGCGATGACGGGCGATGGCGTGAACGACGCGCCGGCGCTGAAGCGCGCCGATATCGGTGTGGCGATGGGCCGGACCGGCACGGAGGCGGCGAAGGAGGCGGCCGAGATCGTGCTCGCCGACGACAACTTCGCCACCATCGCCGCGGCCGTGCGCGAGGGCCGGACGGTGTACGACAATCTCAAGAAGACGCTGCTGTTCATCCTGCCGACCAACGGCGGCCAGGCGATGACCGTGGTGGCGGCCGTGCTGGTCGGGCTGTCGGTGCTGCCGGTGACGCCGGTGCAGATCCTGTGGGTCAACCTCGTGGTCGCGGTGACGCTGGCGCTCGCGCTGGCCTTCGAGCCGGCCGAGCCCGACCTGATGAGCCGCCCGCCGCGCATGCCCGACGAGCCGATCCTCTCGGCGCTGCTGCTCTGGCGCATCGGCCTGGTCTCCGGGCTGCTCACCGCCGCGACGATCGGCGCGTTCCTGGTCGAATACGCCACCGACGCGCCGATCGAGGTCGCGCGCGGCACGGCCATCACTGCGCTGATCGCGGGGCAGGCCGCCTATCTGGTCAACGCCCGCTTCTTCCGCCGCTCCAGCCTCTCGCTCGACGCCCTGACAGGCAACCGCGCGGTGCCGATCGCGATCGGCCTGATCGTCGTTCTCCAGGGCCTGTTCCTGTATGCGCCGCCGATGCGGGCGCTGTTCGCGGTGGCCCCGCCCGACGCCCTGGGCTGGCTGCTCGCCCTCGGCGCCGCGGTCGTCGTGTTCGGCGTGGTCGAGATCGAGAAGGCGCTGATGCGCCGCGATCCCCGTCTCCGCCCGACCCCGGAGGCGTAACCGCGCACTTCCGTCGGCATGGACGCAACGCTACCGTTCCGAAGGGACCGGGATCGCGAGGTGTCCAGTCGGCGGAGGACAGGACGATGCGCCCACGGGGACTCGCAGCGGCGCTGCGGCGGGCTGGGCTGACTGCCTGCGTGACGATGCTGGCCGGCCTTTGTGGCGTGGCCGAGGCGCAGGACCAGCGGCTGAACCGCGAACTCGCCACCGATCGCTTCGGCGCCGACTTCCGTGCGCTCGCGCTGCCGAGCGACGCGCAATGCCACGAGGCCTGCGCAAGCGATCCGCAGTGCCGGGCCTACACCTACGCGCTGCCCAACGCGCCGCGCGGCGCGGGAATGTGTTGGCTGAAGAACGGTCCGACCACGCCCTCGGACGCGCCGGGCTATGTCTCCGGTGCGAAGGGCGCGGTCGGAGACATGACGGTGGTCGTGGCGAATCTCCGCGGCGCCTCGCCGATGGAGGTCGGGGGCGGGCTGATCCCACCGACCATCAGCTTCCAGGAACGGATGCGCCGGCTCGCCAACGCGATCGCCGACGCGGGACCGGCGCCTGACCTGATCCTGCTCACCGAGGTGGCCGGATGGGCGAATTGCGGCGGCGCGGGCGACTACGATCAGCTCGATCACCTGCTCGCGCGGCTCAGGGACCGGTTCGGCATCACCTGGCGCATCGCCTTCCACGTCGGCGCCTGGACGCGCTACGGCTGGTTCAGCCAGTGCTCCGTCTTCTGGTCGCAGGCGGTCCTCTACAACCCCGCTCGCCTCGCCAACCGGACGCCCGAGGACCTCGCGCTGTTCATCGCGCAGCCGCACGACGCGGCCGTGCAGGGCCTCCATGTCCGCCGAAGCCTGCCGGTCTGCGGCCGCGGCTCGTCCCTCACGCCGATCGAGTCCCTGGTCGATGGTCCGCCGCAGATGGACAAGTGCGGACGCCCCACGCCCTCGGGGCCAGCATGGACGACCTTCGGCGCGCTGCGCGCCTCGGCAGGCCGCTTCAGCTTCCGCCACGATCTGCGCGCGAGCTTCGACGTCTTCGTCGTGCATCCGCGCGCCGGCGCCGCGACGGCCGAGGGGTCGCAGATCGCCGACTTCGTCCTCGCGGTGCAGTCACCGCCGTTCCGCATGCAGCGCGTGGCCGTACCGGCGATCGTGGGCGGCGACTTCAACGATCTCGCGCGCACCGGCTGGCCGCCGCTCGCCACCGAGATCTTCGCGCCGGGCCTGGACGCCATGCAGCTCTCGCTTGCCGCCTCGCCCGCGCTCGCCCCCGCGCGCAGTCTGATCGCCGACCCGCGCGGCCACGTGCTGCTGCCGGCCGGTGCGACGGATTGCGGCCCGTTCAGTCCCGGAGCGTTCAGCGATCACTGCGCCCTTATCGTCCGCCTCGCCGAGGTTCAGCCGCCCCCCGAGATCCCCGCGCCCGCCTATCTTCCGACCTGGCCCATCTGGCGGCGCGGCACCGTCGTGCTCGGCGTCACCCGGGATCGCGAGGCCGAAGACCCCTACACGGCGATCTGCCGACTGATCCCCGCGCTGCCGCAGTGCCAGCGATGATCGCCCGCTATGCCGTCCGGCCGCCATCCACGGGAAGCAGAATGCCCGTGATGAAGCTCGAGGCCGGGTCGGCGAGCCACACCGCGGCATTGGCGATGTCGGAGGGCTCACTCATCCGCCCGAGCGGGATAGTCGCGACGAATCTGGCGCGGTTCTCGGGCGTGTCCTCCATGCCCATGAACTCGGTGAGCAGCGCGGTCGCTCCCATCACCGGACAGATCGCGTTGACGCGGATGTTGTCCTTGGCGAGCTCCTGCGCCATCGCCTGGGTGATCGTGTTCACAGCGCCCTTGGTGCCGTTGTACCAGGTGAGGCCCGGGCGCGGGCGGATGCCGGCAGTGGACGAGATGTTGATGATCGAGCCGCCGCGCCCCTGCCTGCGCAGCGCCGGCACCGCCGCCTGCGTCATCCAGTAGATCGACTTCACGTTCACCGCATAGACGCGGTCGAACTCCGCCTCCGTCACATCGAGGAGCGGCTTGTTCCGGTGCGTGGTGCCGGCGTTGTTGACGACGATGTCGAGGCTGCCGAAGGCGTCGAGCGCGCAGTCCACCATCGCCTGGCAGTCGGGGCCCTTCGAGACGTCACCGCCGATCGCGACCGCGAGATTGCCGAGCTCGCCCGCCACGCGCTGGGCGCCCGCCAGGTTCAGGTCGGCCACCACAACCTTGCAGCCCTCCGCCGCGTAGGCGCGCGCGATGCCCTCGCCGAAGCCCGAGGCCGCGCCCGTCACCACCGCCACCTTGCCCTGATGCCGCATCGCGCTCTCCTCCGTTCGCTGCGACGCGGACGCTAGGCCGCGCGCGGCCGGCCCGCAAGGCCGCTCAGGCGCGATAGAACGCGGCCGCGGTGTCGTGCAGCGCCGCCCGCGCCAGAGCGGGGCCGAGCACGGTCTCGATCAGCGCGATATCGGCATCCGCGAAGGGCCGGTCGGCGCGCATCGAGGGCAGATCGGTCGCCGCCATCAGCGCATCCGGGGCGGCCTTGGCGATCGCCGCCAGCGCGGCCGCCGGATCGAGCCGGACGCGGCCGAACCCGGTCGCCTTCACCTTGGCGCCGGCGCGCGCGAGATCGCAGGTGACCGGCAGCCCCGCCTCGGTCATGCCGAGATGGTCGATCACGATCCGCAGCCGGGCGAGTGCCGCGGCATGCGGCGCGAGCGCGGCGGCATCGGTGTAGATCTCGGCGTGCAGCCCGTGCTCGCCGGCTCGGCGCGCGTGCTCCAGCATCGTCGCGATCGTCCAGGCGGCGTCACGGTAGAGGTTGAAGCGCACGCCGCGCACGCCGGCCGCTGCGAGCGCGGCGAGCGCCGAGTCATCGCGCGCCGGATCGGCCGCTGCCACGACGACGAAACGCGGCCCCAGTGCGCGCGCGGCTTCGAGCAGCGGCGCCGGGTCAACCCCCTGCGGCGAGGCGGCCACCACCGCACCGCCGACCACGCCGAGCGGCGCGACCCGCGCGCGGTACTGCGCCGCGGTGAAGTTATCCGGCACGTAGCCCTGGTTCGCGACCAGCGGATGGGCCGGGTCGAACACGTGGAAATGCGCGTCGAACATCATGTCGCGGTCGCGCGGTAACGGAACCGGTCGGCACGGCCCCAGGCGCGGCGCGCCTCGATTGCCACGCCATCGGCAGTGAACGCGACGCGGCCGATCTCCACCACCGGCTCGCCCGCGGCGATGCCGAGCGCGGCCGCGAGCGCGGCATCGGCGCGTCCGACGGTGATCTCGTCCTCCACCCGCGCGACCACGCGCGCGCACTCGCTCTCGTAGAGCGGATAGAGCAGCGCCCCGAACGACTCGGGCGATCGTTTCGCCAACCGGGCGAAATCCGGCAGCCGCAGCCAGATCTCCTCGACCAGCAGCGGTGCGCCGGCCCAGCTCCGCACGCGCTCGAGCCGCAGTCCGCGCAGACCCGCCGCGACACCAAGGCCGTGCGCCGCCCATTCCGGCAGCGGCGCGACCGCGCGGCGCAGGATGCGGCTCTCCGGCAGGATCTCCGCCCCGCCCTCGCGCTCGGCCTGGCGGAAGAAGCGCAGCATCGAGCCGCGCAGCGCCGGGCGGCGGACGAAGGTGCCGCGGCCCTGCCGACGCTCCACCAGCCCCTCGCGCGCGAGCTGCTCGAAGGCGCGGCGCAGCGTGTTCACCGCCACGCCGTAGCTCGCGGCGAGCGCGGCCTCCGACGGCAGCGCCGTGTCGGCCGGCCACTCCCCGGCGGCGAGGCGGCGCGCGAGGTCGTCGCGCAGCCGCGCGTGCAACGGCAGGCGGGGATCGGGGGCGATGCGGGCCGGCGCGGGCATGGCGCGACACTGTGCGGTCAGGGTCGCCCTCCCGCAAGACCACTCATTCAGTCCTTTGCAGGACTGTGCGGGCCATGCATGATGCACCAAACCACGGATCCCGGGAGGACCACCATGCCCGACCTCACCCGCCGCGCCACGCTCGCTGGCCTGCTGGCCGCACCGGCGATCGCACGCGCCCAGGGCTTCCCCGCCCGGCCCGTGCGCATGGTCGTGCCCTACCCGCCCGGCGGCGGCGCCGACACCGCCGCGCGGCTGATCGCCGAGCCGATGGGCGCGATGCTCGGCCAGCCCGTGGTGGTCGAGAACCGCGGCGGCGCGGGCGGCTCGATCGGCGCCGGCGTGGTCGCGCAGGCCCCCGCGGACGGCCACACGATCCTGCTCGATGCCGGCGCGCATGTGGTCAACCCGGCGATCCTGCGCGGCCTGCCGTTCGACTACGCCACCGCCTTCGCGCCGATCACCCAGGTGACGGTCTGGCCGCAGCTGCTGGTCGTGAATGCCGGGTTCCCCGCGCGCACGCTCGCCGAGTTCGTGCGGGAGGCGAAGACACGCCAGGGCGGGCTCAGCTTCGGCAGTTCCGGCAACGCCACCTCGTCGCATCTCGCCGGCGCGCTGTTCGCGCAGGCCGCCGGGTTCGAGCTCGTGCACGTGCCCTATCGCGGCGGCGGCCCGGCGGTGCAGGACCTGCTCGCCGGCAACATCCACTGGCACATGGCGACCGTCGCATCCGCCCTCGGCCACATCCAGGCCGGCCGGCTGCGCGCGCTCGGCACCACGCACACCGCGCGCATCCCCGCGCTGCCCGAGGTGCCGACCATCGCCGAGAGCGGATATCCGGGTTACACGTTGAACGAGTGGAACGGCCTCTATGCGCCCGCCGGCACGCCCGAAGCGGCGCTCGACCGGCTGCACGCCGCCGCGCTGCACGCGCTCGCGCAGGATGCGGTGAAGAGCCGGATCGAGAGGCTCGGCGCGCTCGCCGTCGGCAGCCCGCGCGCCGAGTTCGCCCGCTTCGTCGGCGAGGGGCGCGAACGCATGGCGCGCCTGGTCGCCGAGGCAAGGATCAGCATCGACTGATCGCGCGGTTTGCGCACGCGCGCCACCTGCGGTTAGCTCCTCCCCGCGGCAGCGAGGAGGAGCGACAGGACGGCGGTGGTGACGATCGAGCGCGTCGAGGCTTTCGCCATCCGCTCCGACCTAGTCGGCGGCCCTGGCACCACCGCGCCGCGCCGCCCGCCCTGGACGGCGGACGCGGAAGTGGCCGGGCCGATGTCGCGCCATCCGCGCTACAAGCGGCTGCGCGCGGCCTGGCGACCAACCTGGCCGGGCGTCGGCTGTCTGGTCACGGCGTGCGACGGCAGCTGGGGCTTCGGCATCAGCCGCTACGCCGATCCCGTGATCGCGATCATCAACGGCCATCTCGGCCCGCTGCTCGTCGGCGAGCCCGCCCTCGCGACCGAGCGGTGCTGGGACATGATGACGCGCATGGCGTCGCCCTACTCGCCTGCCGGCCTCGCCGCCTACGCGATCAGCGCGATCGACCTCGCGTTGTGGGATCTCAAGGGCAAGCTGCTGAACGCGCCGGTCTGGAGCCTGATCGGCGGACCATCGCGCCCGCACATCGACTGCTACGCCACCGGCAACGACACCGACTGGCACATGGAGCTCGGTTTCCGCGCGACCAAGCTCGCCTGTCCGCACGGGCCCGCCGACCGCCTGGCCGGGCTTGAGGCCAACGAGGCGCTGGTCGCGCGCACGCGCGATCTGGTCGGGCGCCAGGTCGAGCTGATGCTCGACTGCTGGATGGCGTTCGACCTCGACTATACCGTGCGGCTGGCGGAACGGCTGCGCCCCTACGGTGTGCGCTGGATCGAGGACTGCCTCACACCCGAGGACCTCGACGGGCACGAGGCGCTGCGAAGGCGCCTGCCCTGGATGGGCTACGCCACCGGCGAGCACTGGTACATGCCGCAGCCGTTCCTGCACGCGGCATCGCGCCGGCTCGCCGACGTGCTGCAACCCGACATCGCCTGGGTCGGCGGTCTGACCGCGTGTCTCCGCATCGCCGCGATCGCGGATGCGGCGGGCATCGCGGTCATTCCGCATGCGGGGATGAACACGCCCTACGGCCAGCATTTCGGCTACGCCGCCCCTGGGTCGCCGATGGGCGAGATGTTCATCGGCACGCCGCCCGGCGTGCCGCTCGCCGAGACGCGGCTGTTCCCGGGCATGGCCGTGCCGGTGCACGGCCGGCTCGTGCCCTCCGATGCGCCGGGCTTCGGGCTCGGCGTCGACCTCGACGGCATCGCCGCGATGCGGCCTTGACCGCCGGCGGGGCCGGTCGTCCCATGCGCGACGTCAACACTGAGGAGGGAACGATGAGGATCGGCAGGCGCAGCGTGCTCGCAGGCACGATCGGCGGCGTGGCGCTCGCGCGAGGCGCGCGCGCGGCGGACCTGCCGGACGGCCCGACGCGCATCGTCGTCCCCGCCCCGCCCGGCGCGTTCAACGATGCCTTCGCCCGCCTGATCGCGGAACGCCTCGCCCCGGTGATCGGTCATTCCTGCGTGGTCGACAACAAACCCGGCGCCGGCGGCTCGATCGGCACCCGGGAGGTGATGCAGGCCCGCCCCGACGGCCGCACACTGGGCATCGGCAACACCGCCACGCTGGCGGTGAACCCCACCGTCTATCCGAACCTCGGCGATCCGCTGAAGGACCTTACACCGATCGCGCTCTGCGCGCGCATCATGACCGTGCTGACGGTCAGCCCCGATCTCGGCGTCAACTCGGTGCGGGAGCTGATCGCGCTCGCGAAGTCGAGGCCCGGCCAGCTCAATTACGGCATGCCCGGTGTCGGGAGCTCCGTGCACCTGATGTTCGAGACGTTCAAGCTCCAGACGGGCACCGACATCGTCGCGATCCCGTACCGGGGCTCGGCGCCGGTGATGACCGCCTTCCTCGCCGGCGAGGTGCCGATCATCTTCGAGGGTATCGGCACGATGGTGCCGCACATCCAGGCCGGCAAGGCGAAACCGCTCGCGGTCTCGGCGCGCGAACGCCACCCCGCGCTGCCCGATGTGCCGACGATGGAGGAGGCGGGCGTGCCCGGCTTCGAGATGATGATCTGGTTCGGCGTGATCGCGCCCGCCGGCATCCCCGCGGCGATGCGCGACCGGCTCTCGCGCGAGATCGTCGCGATCACCGAGAGCGCGGAGGTCGCGGCACAGATCACCCGCATGGGCGGGCAGGTCTGGACCGGCGATGCCGCACGCTTCGCCGCACTGATCGCCAGCGACAAGGAACGCTGGGCGCCGGCGGTGAAGGCGGCGGGGATCACGCCGACCTGAGGGAAAAACAGCGCCTGAGGGAAGAAAGCGAAGGGGGCCGCAAGGCCCCCTTCGCGCATCCCCCCTGGACGGTCGTTCAGGCCGGCTGCTGCTCCTCGGCCTCATCCTCGACCTTCGGCTCGGGCTTCGGACCGCTGTCCTGGCCCTTCGCGTCGCGGTCGCGCTCGACGAGTTCGATCACCGCCATCGCCGCCATGTCGCCGTAGCGGAACCCCGCCTTCAACACGCGGCAGTAGCCGCCCGGGCGCGCCTGGTAGCGCTCCGCCAGCGGGCCGAACAGCTTCGCCACGATCGCGTCGTCGCGCAGCTGCGCATAGGCCTGCCGGCGCGCATGCAGCCCGCCCCGCTTGCCGAGCGTGATCAGCTTCTCGGCCACCGGCCTCAGCGCCTTCGCCTTCGGCAGGGTGGTGGTGATCTGCTCGTGCTTGATCAGCGCCACCGCGAGATTGCGGAACATCGCCGCGCGATGCGTGCTGGTGACGCTGAGCTTGGTGCCGCCGACACGGTGGCGCATGGTCGTCTACCCCTTACCTTCAGGCGGCCCTCAATAGGGCTCCTCGAGCTTCTTCGCCAGATCCTCGATGTTCTCCGGCGGCCAGCCCGGCACCGTCATGCCGAGCGAGAGCCCCATGGCCGCCAGCACCTCCTTGATCTCGTTCAGGGACTTCCGCCCGAAATTGGGGGTGCGCAGCATCTCCTGCTCGGTCTTCTGAACGAGATCGCCGATATAGACGATGTTGTCGTTCTTCAGGCAGTTCGCGGAGCGAACCGACAGCTCCAACTCGTCCACCTTGCGCAGCAGGTTGCGGTTGAACGGAAGGTCGTCGCGATGCTCCTCGGCCGAGATCTGGCGCGGCTCCTCGAAGTTGATGAAGAGCTGGAGCTGGTCCTGCAGGATGCGCGCGGCCAGCGCCACCGCATCCTCGGCCCCGATCGTGCCGTTGGTCTCGACCGTCAGCAGCAGCCGGTCGTAGTTCGTCACCTGGCCGACGCGGGTCGGCTCGACGCGATAGGCGACCCGCCGCACCGGCGAGTAGATCGCATCCACCGGGATCAGCCCGATCGGCGCATCCTCGGCCCGGTTCTCGGCCGCCGGCACGTAGCCCTTGCCGGTGTTGACCGTGAACTCCATGCCGAGCTTCACGCCATCGTCGAGCGTGCACAGCACGAGCTCGGGGTTCAGGATCTCGATGTCGTGCCCGGCCTCGATCTGGCCAGCACGCACCTCGCCAGGGCCGGTTGCCGAAAGCGTCATGCGCCGCGGCCCGTCGGAGTGCATGCGGATCGCGAGCTGCTTGATGTTCAGGACGATGTCGGTGACATCCTCGCGCACGCCGGGGATCGAGCTGAACTCGTGGAGCACGCCGTCGATCTGCACCGCCGTCACGGCAGCCCCCTGGAGCGAGGACAGCAGCACGCGCCGCAGCGCATTGCCGAGCGTCATGCCGAAGCCACGCTCCAGCGGCTCGGCCACCACGGTCGCGACCCGGTGCGGGTCATGCCCGGGCTCGACCTCGAGCTTGCTCGGCTTGATCAGGGCCTGCCAATTCTTCTGCAGCACGGGTGAACCTCTCGCCCTAGTCCTGCGGTCCGTCGGCCGCACCTCGCTCGGTGCGGCGTGTCCTTCTCCCCGCGCGGAACCGCCTCACGGGGACGGGGCGCGGCATCCCGCCGCCCCCCGCAATGACTGCATCGCTCAGACCCGCCTGCGCTTGCGCGGCCGGCACCCATTGTGCGGAATCGGGGTCACGTCCTTGATCGCGGTGATCTGGAAGCCGACCGCCTGCAAGGCGCGCAGCGCGCTCTCGCGGCCCGAGCCGGGGCCCGACACCTCGACCTCCAGCACCTCCATGCCGTGGTCGCGCGCCTTGCGCCCGGCATCCTCGGCCGCGACCTGCGCCGCGTAGGGCGTTGACTTGCGGCTGCCCTTGAACCCCATCATCCCGGCCGAGGACCAGGAGATCGCGTTCCCCTGCGCGTCGGTGATCGTGATCATGGTGTTGTTGAAGGACGCGTTCACGTGGGCAACACCCGACGTGATGTTCTTCCGCTCCTTCTTGCGCGCGCGCGCGGCAGGCTTCGCCATGGGTTCTGTATTTCCTTGGTCTCTGGTCCCGGCGGGTGGGTAGCCGGATCGGCTACTTCGTCACCTTCTTCTTGCCGGCGATCGGCACCGCCTTGCCCTTGCGGGTGCGGGCATTCGTGTGGGTGCGCTGGCCACGCACCGGCAGACCGCGACGGTGGCGCAGGCCGCGATAGCAGCCGAGATCCATCAGCCGCTTGATGTTCATCGCCACCTCGCGCCGAAGGTCACCCTCCACGCGGTAGGTGCGGTCGATCAGCTCGCGGATGCGGAGGATCTCCTCGTCCGTCAGCTGGTTCACGCGGCGGTCGTCGGGGATGTTGAGGGCCTGGCAGATCTCCTGCGCCTTCGCCGGCCCGATGCCGTAGATGTAGCGCAGCGAGATGGTGACCCGCTTGTTGGTCGGAATGTTCACGCCGGCGATACGCGCCACGTCCCCGCTCCACGTCCTGGCCCATCCGCGCCCCCGGGAGGCACGCCAGACCCTGCCGGCCAAGGGCCGTGGCGACAGGGTTCCTTCAGCACAAACGACGGCGGCGGCCGACCCGGAGGGCCGCCGGAGGTCGCGCACTATAGGCCGCGCGGCCCCGCTGTCAACGCCGCCCTGCGCAGGGGACAGGCGCCCCGGCACAGGCGGACCTTCGCACTCACCGGGCCAGCGCGGCCTCGATCTGGCGCGACACCTCATCCATCTCCGCCATGCCATCCACGCTGACCAGCCGCCCCTGAGCCTCATAGTACGGCAGCAGCGGCGCGGTCTGGCGGTGATAGGCCTCGAGCCGGGTGGCCACCGTCTCGGCGCGGTCGTCGGCGCGGCGAGTGAACTCGGTGCCGCCGCAGACGTCGCATACGCCCTCGACCTTGGGCCGCTTGAACCGGTCGTGGTAGCCCTCGCCGCACTTGGTGCAGGTGAAGCGCCCCGAGATCCGTTCCACCAGCGCGTCGTCGTCCACCTTCAGCTCGATCACATGATCGAGCCTGCGCCCCTTCGCGGCGAGCATCCGATCCAGCGACTCGGCCTGGGCGACCGTGCGCGGAAATCCGTCGAGGATGAAGCCGCGCGCGCAGTCCTCCGCCTCGATCCGCCTGGCCAGCATCTCGGTGATCAGCGCGTCGGGCACGAGCTGCCCGGCCTCCATGATCGACTTCGCCTGCCGGCCGATCTCGCTGCCCGAGGCAACCTCGGCGCGCAGCATGTCGCCGGTGGAGATCTGGGCGATGCCGTGCCTGGTCTCCAGACGCTTGGCCTGCGTGCCCTTCCCAGCACCCGGCGGCCCGAGCAGGATCAGATTCACTTGCGTGCCCCCCTCAGCCGCGCCTTCTTGATCAGCCCCTCGTACTGGTGCGCGATCAGGTGCGACTGGATCTGCGCCACCGTGTCGATCGTGACGATGACGATGATCAGCAGCGAGGTGCCGCCGAAATAGAATGGCACCGCGTAGCGCGAGATCAGGAACTCCGGCAACAGGCAGACCGCGACCAGATAGATCGCGCCCACCGTGGTCAGCCGCGTCAGCACGTAGTCGAAGTACTCCGCGGTGTTCTGCCCGGGCCGGATGCCGGGGATGAAGCCGCCATACTTCTTCAGGTTGTCGGCCGTCTCGGTCGGGTTGAACACCACCGCGGTATAGAAGAAGGCGAAGAACACGATCATCGCGGCGTAGAGAATCATGTAGAGCGGCTGACCATGCGCGAGCGCCGCCGTGATCGGCTGCAGCCACTCGGGCCCGCCCTCGGCCGAGAACCCCGCGATCGTCACCGGCAGCAGCAGCAGCGCCGAGGCGAAGATCGCCGGGATCACGCCGGCGGTGTTGATCTTCAGCGGCAGATGCGTCGAGTCGCCGCCGAACATCCGGTTGCCGACCTGGCGCTTCGGGTACTGCACGATGATGCGCCGCTGCGCGCGCTCGACGAACACCACCGCGCCGGTCACCACCACCGCCATCACCAGCAGGAACAGCAGCACGAAGGTGCTGATCGCCCCGGTCCGGCCGAGTTCCAGCGTGGCCGCGAGCGCCGAGGGCAGGTTGGCGACGATGCCCGAGAAGATGATCAGCGAGATGCCGTTGCCGACCCCGCGCGCCGTGACCTGCTCGCCGAGCCACATCAGGAAGATCGTGCCGCCGACCAGCGTCACTACGGCCGAGAAGCGGAAGAACAGCCCGGGCTCAGCCACCGCCGGCCCGAGCGTGCCGGTGATGCTCTCCAGCCCCACCGCGATGCCGTAGGCCTGCACCGCGGCGATCACCACCGTCAGATAGCGCGTGTACTGGTTGATCTTCTTGCGCCCCTGCTCGCCTTCCTTCTTCAGCTGTTCGAGCGTAGGGCTCGCCGCGGTCATCAGCTGCATGATGATGGCGGCCGAGATGTAGGGCATGATGTTGAGCGCGAACACCGTCATGCGCCCGAGCGCGCCGCCGGTGAACATGTCGAACATGCCGAGAATGCCACCGCCATGCGTGCGCACGAGCTCGGCCATCACCGACGCATCGATCCCCGGCACGGGGATGTAGGTGCCG
This sequence comes from uncultured Elioraea sp., assembly GCA_937995555.1. Classification (GTDB taxonomy): domain Bacteria; phylum Pseudomonadota; class Alphaproteobacteria; order Acetobacterales; family Acetobacteraceae; genus Elioraea. The sequence goes on along the minus strand of CALKJX010000082.1, from coordinate 9,758 downwards.
ATGCGGTAGACGATCAGCACGCCCAGGGTGAACCACAGGCGCTTCTTCAGTTCGGTCGCCTTGGCGAAGGCGCCGAAGTTAAGATTGGCGGCAAGCTGTTCGGCGGCCGAGGCCATGGATGCTCCGATGGATCAGATCTGCGGGGGCCGGCCGCGAAGGTGCCCGCCCCCTGCCGGTGCGATCAAGCGCCGATGGGCCGCACCCGCCATGAGGTGAACGCGTCCGCGCAGGGCCCGCCCGGCTGGCCGGCTCAGCCCTCGTTCGGCCGGGGCGCCGCCGTCAGGGTGACCGTGCCGCCAGCGGCCTCGATCGCGGCCACCGCGGCCGCCGAGGCGCCGGCCACCGTGAGCGTGAGCGGCCGCGACACCGAACCCACCGCGAGCAGACGCACACCGGCGACCTTGCCCTTGCGCACCAGCCCGGCCGCGCGCAGCACCGCCTCGTCGATCGGCCGCTCGGCATCGATCCGCCCGGCCTCGATCGCCTTCTCCAGCCGCGCGAGGTTGAGCGGGCTGTAGACCGTGCGGCGCAGCGGCTCGAAGCCGCGCTTCGGCAGCCGGCGATAGATCGGCAGCTGGCCGCCCTCGAACCCGTTGAGCGCCACGCCGGTGCGCGCCTTCTGGCCCTTCACGCCGCGGCCCGAGGTCTTGCCCTTGCCGGAGCCGATGCCCCGGCCGACCCGCTTGAACTTCGTCCGCGCGCCCGGATTGTCGCGCAGTTCGTTGAGCTTCATCGCACTCCCTCCCGGTGGGACGCGGCGGGCCTCAGCCCGCCACCTCCTCCACCTTCACCAGATGCGCCACCTTGCGGATCATGCCCCGCACCGCGGGCGTGTCCTCGAGCTCGCGCGTCCGGTTCAGCTTGTTCAGCCCGAGCCCGATCAGGGTCTCGCGCTGGCTTGCGTGACGGTTGATGGGGCTGCCCACCTGCGTGACGCGCACGCGCTTCTTCGCTTCAGGCATCCGCCGCCTCCCGCACCTCGGGCGCCGGCTGGTCGCGCCGGCCGATCAGGTCGGAGACCTTCTTGCCGCGTCGCGCGGCCACGCTGCGCGGGGCGTTGACGTTCCTGAGCGCCGCGAAGGTCGCCTTGACCATGTTGTGCGGGTTCGTCGTGCCGAGCGATTTCGCCACCACGTCGCCCATGCCCATGGTCTCGAACACCGCGCGCATCGGCCCGCCGGCGATGATGCCGGTGCCGGCGGGGGCGGCGCGCAGCACCACGCGGCCAGCGCCGAAATGGCCGATCACGTCGTGGTGCAGCGTGCGACCCTCGCGCATCGGCACGCGGATCATCGACCGCTTGGCCGAGTCCGTCGCCTTGCGGATCGCCTCCGGCACCTCGCGCGCCTTGCCGGTGCCGAGCCCCACGCGCCCCTTCTTGTCGCCGACCACGACGAGGGCGGCGAAGGCGAAGCGCCGGCCGCCCTTCACCACCTTGGCGACGCGGTTGATGGCGACGAGCTTGTCGACCAGATCGTCGCCGTCGCGGTCGCGCTCGCGCCGCTCACCGCGGTCGCGCCCTTCCCTCGGTTCCCGTGCCATGCCTCAGGCCCCCGCGCTCAGAAGTCGAGCCCGCCTTCGCGGGCGGCATCGGCCAGCGCACGCACGCGGCCGTGATAGAGATAGGCGCCGCGGTCGAACACCACGGCCGAGACGCCGGCGGCCTTCGCCCGCTCCGCCACCGCGCGGCCGACCGCCGCGGCGGCCGCCTTGTCCGCCCCCGTGCGCAGCGTCGCCTTCAGATCCGGATCGCGCGACGACGCCGCGGCGATCGTCCTGCCGGCGGCATCGTCGATCACCTGCGCGTAGATGTGCTTGGAGGAGCGGAAAACCGACAGGCGCGGCCGGCCGCCGCCCTTCTGGCGGAGCTGGTAGCGCAGCCGGCTCTTGCGCCGCTCCTTGAGGTCGAGCTTCGTCGCCATGGCTACTTCTTCTTCCCCTCCTTCCGGAGGATCGTCTCGTTGTCGTACTTCACGCCCTTGCCCTTGTATGGCTCTGGGCCGCGGAAGGCGCGGATCTCGGCGGCAACCTGGCCGACACGCTGCTTGTCCACGCCCTCGACCTTGATCGAGGTCGGCTTCTCGCAGGTGATCTTGATCCCCGCCGGCACCGGATAACGGATCTCGTGGCTGAAGCCGAGATTCATCACGAGATCCCTGCCCTGCACCGCGGCGCGGAAGCCCGTGCCGCTGATCTCGAGCGTCTTGGCGAAGCCCTCGCTGACGCCCTTCACCATGCCGGCGACCAGGCTGCGCGTGGTGCCCCACATTGCGCGCGCGCGCTTGCCATCGTCGCGCGGCTTGACGACGACGCCGTTGTTCTCGACCGCCGCCTCGATCTCCTCGGCGAGCGGCAGCTTCAGTTCGCCAAGCCTGCCCTTGGCCGTCAGCACGCGGTTCGCGATCGCGACCGTGACACCGGCGGGCAGCGGCACCGGATACTTCCCAACGCGGGACATGGCTCCTCCTCCCGCCTCAGAACACGCGGCAGAGCACTTCGCCGCCGACATTGGCGGCGCGCGCCTCGACATCGCTCATCACCCCGCGCGGAGTGGAGAGGATCGACACGCCGAGCCCGTTGTAGACGCGCGGCAACTCCTTGATCTTGGAGTAGACGCGACGTCCGGGAGTCGAGACCCGGGTGATCTCCTTGATCACCGGCTCGCCCTCGGAATACTTGAGTTCGATCTCCAGCTCGCGCACGCCCGGACGCACCTCGACCATCTTCCAGGCGCGGATATAGCCTTCGCGCTTCAGCACCTCGCACACGTTCGCGTGCAGCTTGCTGGCCGGCGCCCGCGTCGACGAGCGGCGCGAGCGCTGCGCGTTGCGGATGCGGGTGATCAGATCACCCAGCGGATCGGAGATCGCCATGGTTGCTCTCCTCCCGTCCTCTACCAGCTCGCCTTGACCATGCCGGGGATCTGCCCGGTGGAGGCGAGCTCGCGCAGCGCCACACGGCACAGCTTGAACTTGCGGTAATTGCCGCGCGGGCGGCCCGTGAGCGCGCAGCGCAGCCGCACGCGCACCGCCGACCCGTTGCGCGGCATCTCGGCGAGCTTCAGCATCGCCGCGAAGCGCTCCTCCGGGCTCGCGTCCTTCTGGCGCAGCACCGCCTTGAGCGCGGCGCGCTTGCCGGAATCCCGCTTCGCCATCCGTTCGCGCTTCTTGTTGCGCTCGACAGAAGAAGTCTTGGCCATGAACTCTTGTCCTCCGAACCTGCCGGCACGCGCCGGTGGTCTTCCGAGCCTTTCCTCAGTTCGCGAAGGGCAGCGAGAACGCCTTCAGCAGCGCCTTCGCTTCCGCATCGGTCTTCGCCGTGGTGCAGATCACGATGTCCATGCCCCGGACCTTGTCGACCTTGTCGTAGTTGATCTCGGGGAAGACGATCTGCTCCTTCAGTCCCATCGCGAAATTGCCGCGCCCGTCGAAGCCCTTGCCGGTGACGCCGCGGAAGTCGCGCACGCGCGGCAGCGCGATCGTCACCAGACGGTCGAGAAACTCGTACATGCGCGCGCGGCGCAGCGTCACCTTCGCGCCGATCGGCATGCCCGCGCGGATCTTGAACCCGGCGATCGCCTTCTTCGCCTTGGTCTTCACCGGCTTCTGCCCGGCGATCAGCGTCAGGTCGGCGACCGCCGAGTCGAGCTTCTTCGCATCGCCCGCCGCCTCGCCCACGCCCATGTTGATGACGATCTTCTCGAGCTTCGGCACCGCGAAGGGGTTCGTGTAGCCGAACTCCTTCACGAGCTCGTTCCGCACCACCGTCTCGTAGTACTGCTGCAGCCGCGCCTTCGGGCGGGCCGCCTGCTCCTTGGCCTCTGCCATGGCCGCCTCCGTCACGCGTCGATCACTTCGCCCGCGGCCTTGGACACGCGCACCTTCGTCCCATCCTCGAGGATGCGGAAGCCGACGCGCGTCGGCCGGTCGGTCTTCGGGTCGAGCAGCATCAGGTTCGAGAGGTGCACCGGCGCCTCCTTCTCGACGATGCCGCCGGGTTGGCCCATGCCGGACGGCCTGGTGTGGCGCTTCACCATCGCCACACCCTGCACCACCGCGCGGCTCTCCTTGGGCAGCACCTTCAGGACCTCGCCGCGCTTGCCCTTGTGGGCGCCGGCGATCACCTCCACCCGGTCGCCCTTGCGGATCTTCGCAGCCATCACAGCACCTCCGGCGCGAGCGAGATGATCTTCATGAACTTCTTCGCGCGCAGTTCGCGCACGACAGGGCCGAAGATGCGCGTGCCGATCGGCTCCATCTGCTTGTTGATCAGCACCGCCGCGTTGCGGTCGAAGCGGATCGCCGAGCCGTCGGTGCGGCGCACGGGATAGGCCGTGCGCACGATCACCGCGTGATGCACATCGCCTTTCTTCACCTTGCCGCGCGGGATCGCCTCCTTCACCGAGACGACGATCACGTCGCCGACCGATGCGGTCTTGCGCTTGGCTCCGCCCAGCACCTTGATGCACTGCACCCGCCGCGCGCCCGAGTTGTCGGCAACGTCGAGGTTGGATTCGACATGGATCATGGCGCGATCCCCCTCAGCCTGCGGCCTGCGCCGCGCCGGCCGCGAGCGGCGCGCCGTTGCGCTCGATCACCTGCCAGGTCTTGCGCGCGCTGATCGGGCGGCACTCCTCGATCCGCACCACGTCGCCCTCCTTGCACAGGTTGGCCTCGTCGTGCGCGGCGTACTTCTTCGACCGGCGGATGAACTTCTTGTACAGCGGGTGCATCACGCGACGCTCGACAAGAACCGTCACGGTCTTGTCCATCTTGTCGCTGACGACACGGCCCGTCAGAACGCGCTTCGGCATGTCTCTCCCCCTCAGGCGGCCGGCGCGGCAGCGCGCTCGCCCAGGATCGTCTTGATCCGCGCGATGTCGCGCCGGATCACGCGGATGCGGTTGGTGCTCTCGAGCTGGCCGGTGGCCCGCTGGAAACGCAGGTTGAACTGCTCGCGCCTGAGCGCGATCAGCATGTCCTTCAGCTCGTCCGGGCTCTTCGCCCGGAGATCAGCCGGCTTGGTCATCGCTCACCCCTCCAGCCCGATCCGCGCCACGACCTTCGTCTTGATCGGCAGCTTGGCCGCGGCGAGCTCCAGCGCCGAACGCGCGACCTCGGCCGTCACGCCATCGAGCTCGAACATGATCCGCCCCGGCTTCACCCGGCACACCCAGAGCTCCGGGCTGCCCTTGCCCGAACCCATGCGCACCTCGGCCGGCTTCTTCGACACCGGCACGTCGGGGAAAATGCGGATCCACACGCGGCCCTGACGCTTCATCTGGCGCGTGATCGTCCGCCGCGCGGCCTCGATCTGGCGCGCGGTGATCCGCTCCGGCTCCAGCGCCTTCAGCCCGTAGGAGCCGAAGTTCAGCGTGGTGCCGGCCTTCGCGTCACCGTGGATCCGGCCCTTGTGGGCCTTGCGCCACTTTGTCTTCTTCGGCTGCAGCATCGTCGTCTACCTGTGATTCCTGGACCGGCTCAGCGCTGCGGCGCCTGTTCGGCCGCGCGGCGATCCATCGCCATCGGGTCGTGCGCCATCACCTCGCCCTTGAACACCCACACCTTCACGCCGCAGGTGCCATAGGTGGTCTTCGCCGTGGCGATGCCGAAGTCGATGTCGGCGCGGAGCGTGTGCAGCGGCACGCGCCCCTCGCGATACCACTCGACGCGTGCGATCTCCGCGCCGCCCAGACGGCCCGCGCAGTTGATGCGGATGCCCTGCGCGCCGAGCCGCATCGCCGACTGCACCGCGCGCTTCATCGCGCGGCGGAAGCTGACACGCCGCTCCAGTTGCTGGGCGATGTTCTCGGCCACCAGCACCGCCTCGATCTCGGGCTTGCGGATCTCCACGATGTTGAGCTGCACCTCCGCCCCGGCCAGGGCCTTCAGCTCCTGGCGCAGCTTCTCGATGTCCTGGCCCTTCTTGCCGATGATCACACCCGGACGCGCGGCATAGATCGTCACGCGCGGCTTCTTCGCCGGACGCTCGACCACCACGCGCGCCACCCCGGCCTGGGCGAGCTTCTCGCGCAGGAACTTCCTGAGCTTCAGGTCCTCGTGGAGGAGTTGCGCGTAGTCCTTGTCGGCGAACCAGCGGCTGTCCCAGGTGCGGTTGATGCCGATCCGCATGCCGACCGGATTGACCTTCTGACCCATCTCAGCGGGCTCCTTCGCTTGCCGCCTGCGGGCGCTCGCGCACCACGATCGTCAGATGGCTGAACCACTTCTCGACGCGCGCCGCACGGCCGCGGCCGCGCGCATGGAACCGCTTCATCACCACCGACCGCCCGACGGTCGCCTCCCGCACCGTCAGCCGATCCACATCGAGGCCGTGGTTGTTCTCGGCGTTCGCGATCGCGCTGTCGAGCGCCTTCTTCACCGCCTGGGCGATGCGACGCTTCGAGAACGTGAGCGCGGCGCGCGCCTCCGCCGCCGGCAGGCCGCGGATCATCTCGGCCACCAGGTTGAGCTTGCGCGGGCTGACGCGGAGATTGCGCACGATCGCCTGCGCCTCCGTCTCGCCCAGCCTGCGCGGCATGCCGATCTTGCCCATCGCCTCAGCTCCGCTTCGACTTCTTGTCCGCCGCGTGGCCCGAAAAGGTGCGGGTGGGCGCGAACTCGCCGAGCTTGTGGCCGACCATCTGCTCGGTCACCTGCACGGGGATGAACTTGCGGCCGTTGTAGACGCCGAAGGTCAGGCCGATGAACTGCGGCATGATCGTCGACCGACGCGACCAGGTCTTGATGATCTCGTTGCGCCCCGACGCGCGGGCCGCCTCGGCCTTGGTGAGGAGGTAGCCGTCCACGAACGGTCCCTTCCAGACGGAACGCGGCATCGCTCAGCCCTTCGTCGCGTTGCGGCGGCGGATGATCAGCCCATCCGTCCGCTTGTTCTGGCGCGTCTTCGCGCCCTTGGTCGGCTTGCCCCACGGTGTCACCGGATGGCGCCCGCCCGAAGTGCGGCCCTCGCCGCCGCCATGCGGGTGGTCGATCGGGTTCATCGCCACACCGCGGTTGTGCGGCCGCCGCCCGAGCCAGCGCATGCGCCCGGCCTTGCCGATCTGCTGGTTGCTGTTGTCGGGGTTCGACACCGCGCCGATCGAGGCCATGCACTCCGCGCGCACCGTACGCAGCTCGCCCGAGGAGAGCTTGATCTGCGCGTAGCCCGCATCCTTGCCGACCAGCTGCGCGTAGGTGCCCGCCGCGCGCGCGATCTTGCCGCCGGCGCCCGGCTTCATCTCGATGTTGTGGATGATCGTGCCGACCGGGATCGCACCCATCGGCATCGCGTTGCCCGGCTTGATGTCGGCGCGCGCGCCCGAGATCACCGCATCACCCGCCTTCAGCCGCTGCGGGGCGAGGATGTAGGCGAGCTCGCCATCGGCATACTTGATCAGCGCGATCCAGGCCGAACGGTTCGGATCGTACTCGATCCGCTCCACCGTGGCCGGCACGTCGAACTTGCGCCGCTTGAAATCGATGACCCGGTACGATCGCTTGTGGCCGCCACCGCGGAACCGCACGGTGGTGTGGCCGTGGTTGTTCCGCCCGCCGGAGGACGGCTTGCCGACCGTCAGCCCCTTGACCGGCTTGCCCTTCCAGAGGCCGGACCGGTCCACCAGCACCGTGCCGCGCAGGCTCGGCGTGACCGGCTTGAACTGCTTGAGCGCCATCGTTCCCCGCTCCCGCTCAGGCGAGCCCGGTGGTCAGATCGATGGAGAAGCCGGGTGCCAGCCGCACCATCGCCTTCTTCCAGTCCGACCGCTGACCGGGCCGTCCGCGGAACCGCTTCGTCTTGCCCTTCATGACGATCGTGTTGACCGCCTGCACCTTCACGTTGAACAGCCCCTCGACGGCAGCCCGGATTTCCGGCTTGGTCGCGTCCAGCGGCACGCGGAACACAACCTGGTTGGCCGCCGTCAGCGCGGTCGCCTTCTCGGTGATCACCGGGCTCAGCACGACCTGGTACATCCGCTCAGGCGAGATCCGGCGCGCCGCCTTCGGCGAGGGCTCTGCGGTTTCGTCGGTCATCCTGCCGTCTCCTCGGCGCCGAGCCGCTGGGCGAGGCCCTCGACCGCCGCCTTCGTCACCGCCAGCACGTCGTGGCGGAGGATGTCGTAGACATTCGCGCCGACCGCCGGCAGCACATCGAGCCCCGGAATGTTCCGCGCAGCGCGCGCAAAGCCCTGGTCGAGCGCTACCCCGTCGATCACCAGCGCGGACCGCCAGCCGAGCGCCGTCACCTGCTTCTTCAGTGACGCCGTCTTGCCGTCCGCGGCGGCCGCCTCCAGCACCACGAGCTTGCCCTCGCGCGCCTTCTGGCTGAGCGCCGAGATCAGCCCGAGCCGCCGCACCTTCTTGGGCAGCGCATAGCCGTGGTCGCGCACGACCGGACCATGCACCACGCCGCCGGTGCGGAACTGCGGCGAGCGCAGCGAGCCCTGGCGCGCGCGGCCCGTGCCCTTCTGCTTGTAGGGCTTCTTGGTCGTGCCGCTGACCTCGCCCATGCCCTTGACCTTGTGCGTGCCGGCGCGCCGCTTGGCGAGCTGCCAGTGCACCACGCGCGCCATGATGTCGGCCCGCGGCTCGGCGCCGAACAGCGCCTCGGGCAGGTCGAGCTCGCCGGCGGGCTGATTGGCGAGCGTGATCACCGTCTTCTTCATCGTGTCCTCACGCCTTCACGCCGGCGGGCAGAGGCGCCTCGGCGGGCCGCGCGCGCTTCACCGCATCGCGCACCAGCACGTAGGAGCCCTTCGCGCCCGGCACCGCGCCGCGCACCATGATCACGTTGCGCTCGGCATCCACGGAGGCGATCTCGAGGTTGAGCGTGGTGACGCGCTCGTCGCCCAGATGGCCAGCCATCTTCTTGGTCTTGAAGGTCTTGCCCGGATCCTGGCGCTGGCCCGTCGAGCCGTGGCTGCGATGGCTGATCGACACGCCGTGCGAGGCTTCGAGGCCGCGGAAGTTCCAACGCTTCATCGGCCCCGCGAAACCCTTGCCCTTGGTCGTGCCAGTGACATCGACCTTCTGGCCCTTCACGAAATGGTCCACCGACAGCGTCGCGCCGATCTCCGGCATCACGGACGGGTCGACGCGGAACTCGACGAGCTTCGCCTTCGGCTCGACCTTCGCCTTGGCGAAATGCCCGCGCAGCGCCTTGCCGGTGTTCTTGGCCTTCGCGCGGCCGATGCCGAGCTGCACCGCCGCGTAGCCGTCCTTCTCGGGGGTACGCTGCGCGACCACCTGCACCTCGTCGAGCAGCAGCACCGTGACGGGCACATGCGTGCCGTCATCGTTGAACAGCCGGGTCATTCCCAGCTTGCGTGCGATTACACCCGTCCGCATGGCCCGGCCCTCAGACCTTGATCTCGACATCGACGCCGGCGGCGAGGTCGAGCTTCATCAGCGCGTCCACGGTCTGCGGCGTCGGATCGACGATGTCGAGCAGCCGGCGGTGCGTGCGGATCTCGAACTGCTCGCGGCTCTTCTTGTCCACGTGCGGGGAGCGGTTCACGGTAAAGCGCTCGATCCGTGTCGGCAACGGGATCGGGCCGCGCACCTGCGCGCCCGTGCGTTTGGCCGTGTTCACGATCTCCCGCGTGCTCGTGTCGAGCACGCGGTGATCATACGCCTTCAGGCGGATGCGGATGTTCTGGTTGTCCATGATCCCTCGCCTCGTGCGCACGCGGCCCGCTCCGGCCGGAGGTGCGCGCGCCGCCCTCTCCTTCGCCTGATCTCAGCCCGTCACTGGACGAT
>CALKJX010000081.1 GCA_937995555.1 uncultured Elioraea sp. | reverse complement strand
GTGATCGCGACCAAGCTGTTCGCCGACACGCATCCGCAGTTCTTCGGCACGATCGGCGAGAGCATGTACTCGCTGTTCCAGATCATGACGCTGGAGAGCTGGTCGATGGGGATCGTGCGGCCGGTGATGGAGGACTCGCCGCAGGCTTGGCTGTTCTTCGTGCCATTCATCCTGATCGCGACCTTCGTGATGCTGAACCTGTTCATCGGCGTCATCATCGAAAGCATCCAGACGCTCAGGAAGCAGCGCGACTAGGAGGCGGCCGCGATGGCCGCGCTGGAGGCGCCGCCGGTGCTGGAGCCGGCCGAGGTGATGCGCGAGCTGCGCGCGCTGCGCGAGGAGCTGGCCGCGCTGCGCGCGTCGGTCGGGGCCCGGTAGGGCGGAGGAGGCCGAGCCCCGGGCGTGGTTCGGTCAAGCCGTGGGGGGACGACGGTCGTCCCCCCACACCCCCCTCCGCAGATCGTCGCCGAGCGCCCGCACCGCCGACTCGCAGGATGACGCCACGACTGCCCAGCCGGCGCGGTCGTTCGCCACGCCCTCGAACCGCAGCGCTGGCCCGATCGCGAGCCTGAGCCGGCCCGGCCGTGGCCAGAGCCGCTGCGGCGGCCGGGCGGCGAAGGCGCCGCCGGGGAAACACGGCACCACAGGCACGTCCGTGCCCGCGACCAGCGCGCCGATGCCCGGCTGGAACCGTGCCATGGTGCCGGCGCGCGTGCGCGTGCCTTCCGGGAACAGGATGTCGACGAGCGCGTCCTCGGAGAGCCGCGCGCGCAGCGTGGCGAGGTCGCCCTGGCGCGTCCGCCCACGCCTGACCGAACACCGCGGCGAGGGCGACGCGCTGGATGTAGACGACGGGCCGGTCGAGCCGGATCGAGGCGACCACCAGCACACCGATCGTGAGCGGCCAGGGCGCCATGAAGAACCCGTACCAATGGTCGCGCGCGCCTATTCGCGGCAGCAGGCGAGCGACAGGGCCGTGACCGCGCCGATGGTCCAGACCCGGCCGGCCCGCACCGGGCCGATCATCAGCGGCAGCAGCACGCACCACGAGCCGAGCCGGAGCCAGAGTTCCCGCCGAAAGGCCGGCGAAGCGCGCCCCGTGACCGACGGTGCGCCGATCACCAGCGCGGCGGTCGCGACCACGCAGGCGGCCGCCGAAACGAGCCAGACGGTCACCGGATGGGCGAAGGCCGAGGCGGCCCGGGCGCTCATCGCGCGCACCCGCGCGATGCCGGCGAGCCGCGCCGGCCGTCAACATGCCGTCGAGCAGGCTCGCCGGCAGACGGGGCTGCACCAGCACGGCACCGGTTACCCAGAGCGCGCCCGCGCCGGCCTCGACCCATGCCGTCGCGGCGAAGGCGAGGCCCGCCACGCCCGCTGCGAGCATCCCGGCTGCGGAGATCACCTCGGGCGAGGTGCGGTGGCGGATCAGCCAAGCGGCGATCGCGCCGATCACGGCGAGGTTGCGCGCGGCAATCGGGCGGCGATGAGGTTCGGTTGTCGTCGGTCTCGGGTCATCCTTTCGGAGCCGTACCTCAGGGCCGGATGCCGCGCGCGCGACAGGACGCGAGCCGCCGGCCCTGCGGTGCCGCCGGATCCCTTGCGTCAGCCGGCCACGCCGAGCACGCGCGGAAACACGTGCAACGACGCCATCGTCAGGGCGCAGGCGGTGAGCATCTCGAGGCCGAGGCCGAGCCGCACCACGAGCAGGTAGTCGATGCCCCGCGTCTCGCCGGCCACCACCGCGTTCGAGGGCGCGCCGGTGGGCGACATGAACGGCACCGTGGACATCAGACTGACCGCCACCAGTGCGGCGACCGGTTCGAGTGCCAGCGCGGCGGTCGCGCCGTGCACCACGGGGAAGAACACCAGCGCAACGACGGTGTTGCTCATGATCTCGGTGAGCAGCCCGACCGCGACGGTCAGAACCAGCATGATCTGCCACGCGGTCAGGCCGTAGTCCCCGGCGAGGCGAACGATCTGGCCGACCGCGCGATCCAGACCCAGCACGCGCGTCGCGCCGAGCGAGACCGTGACCGCGAGCGCGATGAGGGCGAAGCCGCGCCAGGGCAGCCTCCCTGCGGCCGAGCGCAGCGGCAGGAGCGGCTCGCCGTTCCAGCGGCGGATCATCAGCGCGTGGCAGAACCAGGCGCCGAAGACCAGGCTGGCCGCCGCCGGATAGGCGTCGTGCGGCTTCAGCCCCGTCGCGACCGCGGTGCTGGCGGTCCAGTAGCCGAGGAAGGCGGCCGTCAGCAGGAACACCCGCCGCTGCGCCCGGCTGCGATGCACAGGCAGCGGCGCAGGCGTGCCCTCGATCCGCACCGCGGCGGCGAGGTCGGCGCGCAGCACGAAGCGCAGCAGCAGGAAGGTCACGGTGCAGAGCAGTATCACGGTCGGGATGCCGAACATCGCCCAGGTGAGGAAGTTCAGCCGTTCCGCTCCGGCGATCTCGTTGGCATGCACATAGACGAGCAGCAGCGCATTCGCCGGGCTGCCGACGATGCTGCCCATGCCGCCGATATTCGCCCCCCACATGGTGGCAGCGGCGAAGCCGGTGGTGACGCGCCGGCGGGTCCGGTCATCGGGGTAGGTGAAGCGGTCCACCAGCACCGGGATCATCGGGGTCAGTGCCAGCGCGGTGACGGCGTTGGGCAGGATCGTCGAGAGCGCGGCCGACAGTCCGAGATGGCCGACCAGCAGGCCGCGGCAGCGCCGACCCGTCAGCCGCTCGACCGCTCCGAGCAGGCGCTCGCCGGCGTCCGTCGCGATATAGGCGCGCGAGAGCAGGAAGGCGGTGGCGAACAGCACCACCAGGGGGATGGCGGAGAGCACAGGGAGATGGCTTAGGCGGGCGTCGCGGTCATCGCGGTCGCTTGGGGTCGGGCGGGATAGAGACCCTACAGGCGGCGCGGCGCCAAGGGGGATGCTTGACGTGCCGGCCCCCGCGGCGCACCTGCTGGGGTGGATGCGGATCGTCGTCGCCATGTCGGGCGGTGTCGACTCCTCGGTGGTCGCGGGCCTGCTGGCCGAGGCGGGGTACGAGGTGATCGGCGTCACCATGCAGCTGTACGACCACGGGGCTGCCGTGGGGCGGAAGGGTGCCTGCTGCGCCGGCCAGGACATCCAGGATGCGCGCCGGGTCGCCGACCGGCTGGGGATCGCCCACTACGTGCTGGACATGGAGGCGCGGTTCCGCCGGGCCGTGATCGAGGATTTTGCCGACACCTACGCCCGCGGCGAGACGCCGATCCCGTGCCTGCGCTGCAACCAGCATCTGAAGTTCACCGACCTCCTGGGGCTCGCGCGCGACCTCGGCGCCGAGGCGCTCGCGACCGGGCACTATGCGCGGATCGAGCCAGGGCCGGACGGACCGGCGCTCTATCGCGCGGTCGATCCGGCGCGCGACCAGTCCTACTTCCTGTTCGCGCTGAGCCGCGCCGATCTCGGGTTCCTGCGCTTCCCGCTGGGCCGCTTGCCCAAGGCGGAGGTGCGCGCCGAGGCCGCGCGGCTCGGCCTGCCCGTGGCCGAGAAGCCGGACAGCCAGGACATCTGCTTCGTCCCTGCGGGCCGCTATGCCGACGTGGTGGCGCGGCTCCGCCCCGAGGCCGCCGAGCCGGGCGAGGTGGTGGGCACCGACGGCACGGTGCTCGGCCGGCATGGTGGCATTGCCCGCTATACGGTGGGGCAGGCGCGCGGGCTCGGCACGGCGTCGCGGCGCGGAGACGAGCGGATGCACGTGCTGGCGATCGACGCGGCTCGCCGCCGCGTGGTGGTGGGGCCGCGCGCGGCGCTCGGACGGCGCGAGGCGGTGGCGCGCGAGGTGACGTGGCTGATCGACCCGCCCTCGGCGCCGCTTGCGTGTTCGGTGAAGCTGCGTGGCCGCGAGGCGCCCCAGCCCGCAACGGTGGCGTGCGACGGTGCCTCGGCGCGGATCGCGCTCGCGGTTCCGGCGACGGCCGCGCCTGGCCAAGCGGCCGTGTTCTATGACGGCGACCGGGTGCTGGGTGGCGGGATCATCGCGGGCGCTTCGGTTGACAGTGCGGCGGTGCGGGACGTATCTCCCGCCGCCTGACGGGCGCGCAGGGCCGGTGTGGCGGCTGCGTGCCGAGGCAAGCTTCGGCGGCGTAGCTCAGCTGGTTAGAGCACGGCACTCATAATGCCGGGGTCGGCGGTTCAAGTCCGCCCGCCGCTACCACCCCTTCCTCACCCCGTCCGCTCCCGCGCCGCGTAGGCTTCCAGCCGCCGCGTCGCCAGCGCGATCGGCCAGCAGGCGCAGAAGAACGCCACCAGCAGCGCGCCGTAGAACGGGATCAAGAGTTCGCTCCGCCGCTCGGCGCCGAGCGCGTTGCGCGTCATGGTCAGCGCCTCCTCGACGCCGACGATGCTCGCGAGCGGGGTGGACATCAGCAGGATCGCGTAGAGGTTCATCCAGGGCGGCAGCATGCGCTTGAGGCATTGCGGCAGGATCACCAGCCACAGCGTCTTCCGGCGCGACAGCGCGAGGCTGGCGGCGCCCTCCCATTGCCCGGACGGCACCGACTGCACGGCGCCGCGGACGATCTCCGAGACATTCGCCATCACCGGCAGCGTCAGCCCGGCGGTCGCGCGCAGCCAGTTGGGAACATCCACCGTGGTGCCGAACAGCGTGATCCGAAACGGCAGGATGAAGATGCAGTAGAACAGCAGAAC
>CALKJX010000080.1 GCA_937995555.1 uncultured Elioraea sp. | reverse complement strand
GTCTCCGGCCTGCGCGGCTCCAAGGGGCGCGCGGCCTATGGAAGCTCGAAGGCGGCGGTGATCAACCTGACGCAGGTGCTGGCGGTCGATCTCGCGGCCGACGGCATCCGCGCGAACGCCGTGTGCCCCGGCCCGGTCGAGACGCCGCTGGCCGCGCGGGTGCATACGCCGGAGACACGCGCGCACTGGCTCGCGCATGTGCCGCAGCGGCGCTACGCGCGGCCCGAGGAGATGGCGGGCGCCGTGCTGTTCCTGCTCGACCCGGCGCAATCGGGCTTCGTCACCGGCGCCGCGCTGCCGGTGGATGGCGGCTTCGCCGGTGCCGGGCTGACGGCGATCGGGCGCTAGGCGGGAACGCTCAGCCGGGGCGCGCGAACACGTACTCGTCGCAACCGGTGCCGAACAGGCCGATGCCGGGGCGATGGCAGAAGCGCCGCACCGGCGTCAGCCCGAGCTCGGCGGCGAAGGCGAGCATCTCGGCCTCCGAGATCGATTCGTAGGGATAGCCGCCCAGCCAGTCGCGCACATCCGTCATCCAGTTCATGCCGCGATTGGCGACGTAGCCATCGACATAGGCGCGGAAGCTCTGTCCGCGCAACGCCACGGCGGCGCGGAAGGCGGTGACATAGGCCGCCTCGATCAGCCGCCGCACGGGCTTCGGCGCAGCCATGTAGAGCCGCTTCTCGATGCGCCAGAGGCCGCAGAGCGGCGTGCGCCGGTAGAGCGCGACGATCAGCATCCCGCCCGGCGCGACCCGGTCGGCGGCGCAACGGATGGCGCGCCGCATGTCGCCGGTGTGGTGCAGCACGCCCCAGGAATAGACGACCGGGAAGCGCGGCATCTCCTCTATGGCGAACACGCTGCGCCGGCTCACCGACCAGGCGGCGCCGGGGGCGTAGCGGCCGAGCACGCGCCGTGCGGTCGCGACCGAATCCGGATCGACGTCGATCGCAGTGACGCTTGCGGCGCCGAGCCGCAGCGCCGCGACCGCGTGCTGGCCGGAGCCGCAGCCGATGTCGAGCACATCCTTGCCGGCGAGCGCGCCGTCGGGGACGAGCCGCCGCAGCCCCTCCACCGCCTGCTCGACCGCCGCCGGAGAGAGCTGTTCGGCGAACTCCGCCCAGTTGCGCCCGAACTCGAACTGCGCGGCTGTCCGCGGGCCGTCCGTCACGACCGATGCTTGCCGGTCACGGGGCCTCCCGGTCGATCATGCGTCCGTCTCAGGTGAACCGCGCGACCATGCGGCGCCCGCGCGCGAGCAGCCTGACGAGCCGGTTCGCCGTGCGCCCCGCGACCGGCGCGCTCAGGGCCGCGGAGGTGGCGAACGGGGCGCCGACGCTGTGGCGATGCGTGCGCAGCCAGAACTCCAGCACCAGCAGCGTCCAGACGCGATAGGCGCTGAAGTCGCGCGTCATGCGGTCGAGATAGTGGGCGAGCCGGTCGCGCGGAATCCAGGCGGTGAGGCAGGTCGGCCCGGACAGCAGCAGCGCGCGCGCCGCCGGCAGCAGCGCCTCCGCCCCCCACAGCCCCATCGGCAGGCCGAAACCGCGCTTCGGCCGGTCGACGATCGCGGAGGGCAGGTAGCGGCGCGCCACCTCCTTCAGCACGTGCTTGCCCGCGCCGTCACGCACGCACTCCGAAGCGGCGAGGCGGCTTGCGAAGTCCGCGACCTCGCGGCCGAGCAGGGGGGCGCGCACCTCCAGGCTCGACTGCATGCTCATCCGGTCGACCTTGGCCAGCACCGCGCCGGGCAGGTACATGCGCACATCGGCCTCGCGCAGCCGATGCACGAGCGGCCGCGGATCGGCATCCAGGCCGGCCCGCGCGGTCGCGAGCTCATCCACCAGCGCGGCAGGCACGCCGCCGGCGAGCGCCTGGATCTCGCTTTCCGGGAAGACGAGCAGGCGCGCCGACCAGTAGGCCGCACCGGGCGAGAAGCCCGGCAGGCGCAGCCGCGCGGCCTCCGCCGCCTCGTCGACCGTCGCCATGTAGCGGCCGTAGCCGCCGAACAGCTCGTCCCCGCCATCGCCCGACAGCGCGACCGTCACGGCCTCGCGCGTGAAGCGGCTCAGCAGGAAGGTCGGCAGACAGGAGCTGTCGGCGTTCGGCTCGTCGAGCACGCGGCCGATCTGCTCGCAGAGCCCGATGCTGTCGGGGGTGAGCACCTGCTCGCGGTGGGCGGTGCCGAGCAGGCCCGCGACCTCGGCGGCGTCCGGGTGCTCGGACTCGGCGAAGCCGGCGAAGCCGATGGTGAAGGTCTTGACGGGTTGGCCGAGCACGCGCGCGGCGAGCGCGACGACGACGCTGGAATCGACGCCGCCCGAGAGGAAGGCGCCGAGCGGCACGTCGCTGATCAGGCGCTGGCGCACCGTGCGCACGAGGATCGCTTCCAGCTCGTCGGCGGCTTCCGTCAGGTTGCGCGCCGGTTCGGCCGGCCCGTCGGGCACGAACCTGTAGTAGGCGCGCGTCGCGATCGTGCCGTCGGCCTGGCGCATGAGCAGATGCGCGGGCGGCAGCTTGCGTGCGCCGCGGTAGATCGTCTCGGGGGCAGGCACGTACTGGTAGGCGAGGCAGCGCGCGATCGTGTCGCCGTCGATGCGGTCATCGAAGCCCGGCACCTCGGCCAGCGCCGACAGTTCCGAGGCGAAGGCGAAGCAGGTGTCGTTGTCGGCATAGTAGAGCGGCTTCTCGCCGAAGATGTCGCGCGCCAGCATCAGCCGCCCGGACACCTCGTCGTACCAGGCGAAGGCGAACATCGCATCGAGCGAATTGAGCGCCGCCGCCCCCTCGCGCTCCAGCGCCTCGAGCAGCACCTCGGTGTCGCTGTCGGATCGGAACGGCACGCCCTCGGCCTCGAAGCGGGCGCGCAGATCGCGGAAGTTGTAGATCTCGCCGTTGAAGACGATGTGCGTCCGCCCCGATCGGCCTGTCATCGGCTGGTGGCCGGCAGCGCTCAGGTCGATGACGGCGAGGCGGCGATGCGACAGCGCCACGCGCCCATCCGGCGAGACCCAGACGCCGGCGTCGTCGGGGCCGCGATGCGCCATGAGGTCGGCCATGCGGCGGGCGATCGCGCCCGTATCGATGGCGCCGGGCTGCCCGCGCTTCAGGATGATCCCAGCAATTCCGCACATGGCTCGATGACGCCTCACCCAGGGCTGCGCCGGCCGTGGCATCCGGCGCCGACGCCTTTGCAGCATTGCGGGTCGGCGGCGGTCAAGCCGGCACGCGGGACAGGGCCGGCGACACACTGGCACGCCCCCGGCGCTTCTGCTAGGACCGAAGGCAACAGCGTCGCAGAGCGGACGAAGCGGCAGGATTGATCAATGGCATTGGCCGAGGAGATGCGCTTCGGTTTCGGCAGGAACTGGGCCGAGTTCGTCGGCACGCGGCTCAGTGACGCCGCAATCGAGGACTCGCGCCGCCACATGGCCGGGATGCTTCGGCTCGACGATTTCCGCGGCAAGGTGTTCCTCGACATCGGCTGCGGCTCCGGCATCCATTCGCTGGCGGCCCTGCGCCTCGGCGCCGAGCATGTGATCAGTTTCGACTACGATCCCGATTCGGTGGCGACGACCAAGCGGGTGAAAAGCTTCGCCGGCGATCCGCCGAACTGGGAGGTGTTCCAGGGCTCGGTGCTCGACGCCGCCCTGATGGCGTCGCTGCCCAAGGCCGACATCGTCTATTCCTGGGGCGTGCTGCACCACACCGGCGACATGTGGACGGCGGTGCGCAATGCCGCGATCCCGTTGAAGCCGGGCGGCGACTTCTACATTGCGCTCTATTCATCCGACAACTACGTCGATCCGCCGCCCGCCTACTGGCTGGACATCAAGCGCCGGTACAATCTCGCCGGGCCCCTGCGGCGGCGGCTGATGGAATGGCAGTACGCGGCGCGGGTGGTGCTGCTTCCGGAGCTGAAGGCGGGGCGCAATCCGCTGCGCGCGATCCGCGACTACGGCCTGCGCGGCATGGCGTTCTGGACCGATGTGCGCGACTGGCTGGGGGGCTGGCCGATGGACTTCGCGAGCCTGGCCGAGACGCAGGCGTTCTGCCGTCGCGAACTCGGCCTCACGCTCGTCAATGTCAAGACCGGCCAAGGCTGCACCGAATACGTCTTCGCCGATCCGGGGCTCAGCGCTCGCTGGGCCGAGATCGAGGCCACCCGTACGTTGATCCCGCTCCCGGGCCCCTTCGCTCATGTCGACGGACGACAATACGTGGCAGAGCTTCCCGGGCTCGAAGCCGTGGCGGACTCGAACGAGCAGCCACAGCGCTCGCGCCTGATGCTTTACGAGGACGGGGTGATGCTGGGCCTCGCGCACAGCATTCATGCGCACATCGCGCGCTATGGCGGCGGACGGTTCTCGCATTGGGGCCCCACGCTCTCCTTTTCCGCCTCGGACGGGTCGGATCCGAACACCAATGGCCGAAGCTACGCCTACTGCGAGCGGTTCTAGCGGATGAGTGACGCCGAGGCGCTGTTCCGGCAGGTGGTCGCCGCCTACGCCGAGGAAGGGTTCCCGCACGAGATCATCGGCCAGTGGACGCTGCCGGCGAGCGATGTCGCGGATCTCGTCCATGCGATCCGCACCGAGGCGCCGCGCACGGTGCTGGAGGTCGGTACCTTCGTCGGCCTCAGCACGATGCTGATCGCGCTTGCCGGCGGCGGCCGCACGCGGGTGCTCTCCATCGACCCGAACTTCCCGATCGAGGTCGAGATGCGCGGCATGGACTCGGCGCTCGGCTCGATCGACGCGACGCGGCCGACCCAGGAGATCGCCCGCGCGGTCGCTGCCCGGCTCGGCATCGCCGACCGGCTGGACTTCGTTGCGGGCGGCTTCTCCTCGGGATCGACCTTCGCCGCACGCCGGCAGGATCCGGATCTGCGCGTGCCGGTGGTCGGGCCGGAGGTCTGCGCCGCGCGCGGCCCGTTCGACCTCGCCTTCATCGACGGACTGCACTATGCCGACGTGGTCGCGGGCGACGTGGCGCTGGCGTCGCGGCATGTCGGGCCGTCGGGCGTCGTGCTGATGCATGACTGCGTGGGCATGTGGGGCACGAATGTGCGCGCCGGCATCGGCCGGTTCCTCGCCGGCGCGCCCGACTGGCAGCTGCTGCATCCGCCCTATGCCGATCTCTACCGTTCGATCGGCACGCTGTTCCGTCCGGCTGCGCGGCCGGACCTCGCGGCCGCACTGCGGCAGCAGCCCGGGCTCACGCCGCATGTGGCGTCGCTGTGCACTGCGCTCGCTACCGCCGTGCTGCGCCAGACCGGCGCGCGGCGCATCCTCGAACTGCATGCCGGCACCCCGATGCTGGCCGAGGCCTTCGCTCCGCTGATCGATGTCGAGGCCGCGCCGATCGATGCCAAGATGTGCGCCCTGCACGGGCGACTGTTCGAGGTCGATCCGGCGGCCACACTCGTCGTCTCAGCCGGCGGTCCGGACACGCTCGACGATGACGGGTTTGCCGCGCTGTTCGCAGCCTTGGGGCGCGCCGGCGCGCAGGCCATGTTCCTGCGCACTCCGCCGGGCGAAGCGGGCGCCGCATGTCGTTTCAGCCGGCCGCTGGCGCGCTGGGTCGCTGAGGCCTCGCGCGCCGGCCTGACGCTCAGGGAGTGGCCGCCGCTTTTGCTCGCGCCGTCAACCTTCCTGTTCCGCAAGGACGGGGCGGATGCGCCGGTTTCCTCGGCGCTCTGTAACGTCTTGCTGGCGACACCTTGGTCCGGTGACGCGCACCTTCCGGGTTGGCGAGAGACGCCTCCCGTCATCTCGGCGGCGCGTGCCGAAATCATCGAGCAGAACGATCTGATTGCCGTCCACTATGGCTGCGGGTTCAGGAACTTGTTCGCCGAGAGCGCGGCGGCGGCGGCGGGGATCGCGGAGCGCGACAGCCAACTTGCCGCGGCGGAGGCGATGATCGCGGAACGTGACCGGGTGATCGCGGAGCGCGACGGCCAACTTGCCGCGGCGGAGGCGATGATCGCGGAACGTGACCGGGTGATC